>CALXJH010000215.1 GCA_944388555.1 uncultured Clostridia bacterium | reverse complement strand
GGGCACGCATCTTGCTTAAAAGCTGTTCCGCTTCTTTGGCGGTATCTTCGGGCGAGAGATCGCCGGTGATGACCAACACCATATTTTCAGGCGCATAATACATATCATAGCAGGCATAGAGCAGGCGGTCGGTGATGGACGCAATGCTTTCCACACTGCCGGCAATATCGCGGCGCACCGTACATTTCTGATACATCGCCTCTAACATATTCTGATATACCCGCCAGTCGGGCGCGTCTAAATACATATTGATTTCCTGTCCGATAATCCCCTGTTCCTTCTGCACATTCTGCGGGGTAAAATAAGGGGTTTGCATCAGATCGGTCAGAATGGCAAGATTCTCTGAAAAGCGGCTGGTACAGGTAAAATAATAAGCGGTACAGCCAAAGGAAGTAAACGCATTGGCGGAAGCGCCGGTTTTTGCGTATTTGCTGAACGCGTCTCCCTCCTCGCTTTCAAACAGTTTATGCTCTAAGAAATGCGCGGTGCCGTCCGGAATTTCAAACGTCTTGCCGTCTTTTTGGTAAAAGATGTCCATAGAGCCGTAATTGGCGGCAAAGTAGGCGCATTTTTTCGCGTAGCCGGGCTTGGGACAAATATACAGTTTCAGGCCGGACGGATGGGTATAAATATACACTTTTTCGTCCAGTTCTTTACATTCCAGTATTGTATACTCCATTATTCTTCTCCTTTCAGAAAATAAATCATATCCGGGCAAATGGAAGATGCGGCGTCTATAATATCTTGTCTTGAAACCGCGCGCACCTTTTGAATGACAGACGCGGGGGTATCTGCAACGCCTGCGGCGGAAAGCGCGGCATAAAATTCCGAAAGCATTTCCCCGTTATCCTGTACGCCGGTTAAAGAATCGGCGATATCCAGCTTGGCAAAATCCATTTCCTCGTCTGTAAAATGGCCGTTTTGCAGTTCTTGCAGCTGGACAAGGATCTCCTGCTTGGCAAGCTCAAAATTTTCAAACTCAATCCCGCTGTTGACTAAAATCAAGCCTTTCAGACTCACATACTCGGAAGAAGCGTAATAAGCAAGCGACAGCTTTTCGCGCACATGGGTAAACAGCTTAGAATAGGGCGCACCGCCGAAAAGACTGTTTACAATCATCATCGCGTAAAACAGCGGATGGCTGCGCGTGACCAAAGTGCGGAATCCGATAGAGAGTTTGCCTTGTGTAACAGGCGCGGTTTCGGTAAAGGTGCGGGGAGAAAGCGGCGCTTGTTTGATCACCGGCACGCACGCAGGATAAGCGGCGGCCGGCCGGTCTTTTAACATTTGTTCCAGCAGAGGAAGCACCGTCTCCTTGCTGAAATGGTCGGTAACGTAAAAAGAAATTTTCGCCTTTTGCATACACTTCCGGTAATGCTGCAAAAGTGTTTGGGGGGTAATTTTGTCCACCTCCTGCGGGGTGCCGTATGCAGAAACGCTATACTCCTCCCCTGCGCACATTTCTTCAATAAGACGGTATTTGGCGTATTTGCGCTTGTCGTTGGTAATGCCTGCAATATACTGCTTAAGATTCTCCTTTTCGCGCTGGGTATACGCGGGACGGAACCCGTCATTTTCAATCAGCGGGCGGAACAAAACGTCGCCGGCAAGTTCAACCAGCTTGGAAAACGGCGCGCTGCCGCGTGCGAATCGATCCGCAACGGTTTTAAAGCGCAGAGCAAGCACCTGTTCCGCGCCCCTTTTGGTTACGCTGAACGTAAAAGTAGCCCCCATAAGGGTTTCGAGGTAAGTATGAAACGCCTCGGTTTCGGGGAAAGCGGCGCATCCTCTTGCCAAAACGGCAGGCAATACCGAAAAATACGATGCGGTTTGCTGCTGCAGCGGGATGCAGATATAAACGATAAAAGACGCGGTTTTGCATTTGGTGTCCGGCAATAAGCAGACCTCATAACCGTGCACAGACAACTTTTCCATAACCATCAATTCCTCCTTTATAAAAGAGCGTGATTTTCACTATATAGGCTATTGTACCACATATTGCGTGTAAAATCCAGAAATTTTTGTTGCTTTTGGTCAAAACATATATTATAATGAAAAGTAGAGGAAGCGGCAAGACAGACAGTCTGCTGCGCAAACGCTGGGAAACAGCCGCGCATAGCCGCAGAGGTGATATAAATGTATAAAAAATTAAAGAAAAATAAAAGCAAATCGTTTCGCATGCTGCGCGGACTTACACAGGCAGAGGTTGCCGCAAGAATCAACACCGGCAAAAGCAACGTGGCAAACGCGGAAGCAGACCCCGACAAAATTGTAGGCAGCAAGCAATATGCTTTAATTTACGGCGTATCTGAGCTTGAGTATATCGGCGCAACACCGCGTTATTCCATCGATGTGTTAAGCGAACCCATCTCGCTCTATCGGGTATACGGCGATGACGATGCGGACGAATATCCGGAAGACCCGATAGAAAATCCAAGAAAAGCGCATAAAGAAAAAAAAGAACGCAAGCGATCCGCATTCGGGAAAAACAAGCGCTACAAAATTCCGAAAAAATATGTCAATCACCTTTTACTGCGTGAAATTCCGGCATCAAAAGTTCTGCGTTATACAGCCGCCGTCTTAAAAGATATCGCAGACCGCACACAGCCGGGCAGCATACACAATGTATACGCGCTTTCACATCGCATGTTTGAAACAGATTATCTGATTTGGCGGGCAAACCGCGATATACCGGCGGCAGGCATTTTTTCCGGTCAGCCGGTACTCATCCGGCCCCAGCCTTATTATCACACCGGCGCGCTTGTTTTATGCAGCCGCAGCGCCCATGATTTTTTTATCGGAAAGGTAACAAAAGCGCAGCGTTATATGTATGATATCCAGGACAGCAAACAAAAGAAGCTTTCTTTGGAGGATAACACCATCGAAATTTACGGCAGAATGTGGATGGCATACACCCTGTTTTAAGCAATGATTTTTTATTAGCTGCTCAACAGGGCTTTTGCATTGCCTGCATCCATACCGGCAGGGCGAAAAAAACAAAGCAAGTGTATTAAAAACACTGTACCGGTCTTTTGGAGGGGCAGATGCCAGGGTATAATTACAAAACAGCAAGCGGGCAGACTTTAAAAAAAGAAGTTAGATATTTTGTAATGTTTTTTGGGGCGTGCAAAGATACAGCAGAGCCCCGTTAGAAGATAGGCAGGAAACGGCGCCGTTTTTCAAATGAAAACAACGCCGTTTTTTTAGAAAAACAAAAAAGGCATGAACCAAACATGAACATATTTTTTATATTTCTTGTGACACAATGGCTTTTTCCAAAGTCTAAGGGCGCCGGCAGCTGCCGGCGCCCTTATTTTTATTTCATGTTTTTTAAAAGCACAACAAATATTGCATCCGTTTGTATGCGGTAAACTTATCGGCAGTTTACAGGCAAAAATGCGGCATTTTGCCTTTTCTTTGCTTTATATTCCCGCAGACAAGTGAAATTACCATCCTCCGCCTATCCAGTGCAGAGGATTCCATATTTCGAGAAAAAATCCCAAAAAGTTTTTTTAAAATTTTGCCTCCGCTTGCCGGATTTAGAAAACAGTGCACGTATACCGGCAACGAAAACACAAAAAACAGTGTATATAAGTATACCAAATAAAACGGCAAAAAAGATCTCCATTGCCTGTACAGCCTCCTTATCCGAGATATAATACGGGACTGCCGCATGCAGAGCGCGTCATTTTTTCCGCTGCTGACGGAAGATAAATCATGGATTTATGCCGCAGACGCTTGAAAAAGTCGTTATACCGCAAGCGAGACCATAAAACAAATTACGCCTCTTTTTCATAAACTTTATGTTTTCGCAGAAAATGGCGCCGGATTCATCGAGAAACCGGCGTCACCGCTTTTTTGTTACGCAATCGCTCTCTACCGTACCTTTGTACGCCCACAAAAGCGATTTTAAAAAATTCCAACTTTGTTTTTCGTCATTTTCCAGCATGTCAATGCCTCATCCACGCGCCGGGGCATAAATCATAGATTTATGTCTATTTTCATGCGCACGGCACAAAGCCTGCTGTATCCTTTGTTTTTTATTTATTCGCCGAACATGGTACCAATACCCGTATCGGTAAAGATTTCCAGCAAAATGGAATGCGGGATTCTGCCGTCGATGATATGCACGCGGTTTACTCCTTTGAGCACAGCGTCCACGCAAGCCATCACTTTCGGCACCATTCCGCCGGTTACCACGCCCGCGTCAATGTATTCATGCGCCTTGTCAATGCCCACCGAATACAAAATGTTGCCGTCCTGGTCTTTCACGCCCTCCACATCCGTAAGGAAAATCAGCTTTTCCGCCTGCAAAGCGGTTGCGATAGCGGTTGCGACGGTATCGGCGTTGATATTATAGCTGTTTCCTTCTTTATCGCCGCCGATGGGTGCGATAACCGGAATGTAGCCGCCCTTGACGAGGCGGTTAATGACATCTGTTTTCACATTGATAATTTTTCCGACAAACCCCAAATCAATGGGATCGCCGTTTTCGTCTTTGGTTAGCTTGATACATTCCATAAGATTGCAGTCAATACCGCAAAGACCAATGGCGTCCGCGCCCTTGCTGTTAAGGAGCGCAACAATTTCCTTATTGGTTTTGCCGACCAGCGTCATCTGTGCAACCCGCATGGTGTCTGCGTCGGTCACGCGAAGTCCGTTTTCGAATTTGCTTTCGATATGGAAAATTTTCAGATTTTCATTGATATCCGGACCGCCGCCATGTACTAAAACGGGGTTAATGCCGATAAATTTAAGTAATGTTAAATCCTCCATAACGGAATTTTTCAGTTCGTTATTGACCATTGCGTTTCCGCCGTATTTGACAACCACCGTTTTACCGGCTAACTTTTTGATATAAGGGAGTGCCTCAATGAGTATACCCGCCTTTTTAATTAGTTCTTCCATAAAAAACTCCTTTTCGGCAGACAGAGCTGCCGCAGCAAATATTTTATACATTTCTGTTTTTTATACGTATGTATTTTTATATTTATAAATAATATCCGGGCGCAGCAAGACCTGTTTTTTCGTCCAGACCAAAGAGCAGATTCATATTCTGCACCGCTTGTCCGGAAGCGCCTTTGACAAGGTTGTCCAGGGTAGACACCACAATCACGCGCTTTAATCTTGAATCCACCGCAAGACCGATTTCCACAAAATTGGAGCCGGCAACGTGTTTGACTTCCGGGATCTTGCCGTCTTTTAATACACGGACAAAATATTCGTCTTTATAAAATTCGGTATATAAATCAATCAGATCCGCATAAGAGGCATCTTCTGAAAGGTTTGCGTACATGGTTGCATAAATGCCGCGCTTAAACGGCACAAGATGCGGGGTAAACGACAGAGTAATCGGATGCCCGGCAAGCAGGGACAATTCCTGTTCAATCTCCGAGGTATGTCTGTGGGTGGCAATTTTATAAGCTTTCATATTCTGATCGCACTCACAGAAATGGTAAGGCAGTCCTAAGCCTCTGCCGGCACCGGTAACGCCGGATTTTGCGTCTATAATAATGCTGGACGTATCGATTTTATGAGAAGCCACGAGCGGCGCCATGCCCAGGATGGAGCAAGTGGTATAGCAGCCGGGATTGCCGATAAGACGCGTTTTTTTGATTTCGTCCCGATGCAGTTCACATAAGCCGTACGCCTTTTGTTTCAAAAGTTCGGGCGCGCAGTGTTTGTCTTTATACCATTGTTCGTAGACCGCCGGATCATTATAGCGGAAATCGCCGCTTAAATCAATCACTTTGATCCCTTTTTCATACAAAGCGGGGATAACTTCTTTGGAAGCGCCGTGGGGAAGCGCGGTAAACGCAACGTCACAGCAAGCGGCAACCTTATCCACATCCAGCTCCTCGCATACAAGCGAACATACATGTTTTAAATTTCCGTAAATTTCGTCAATGGGTGTGCCGGCGGTAGAATGGGAAACCAGCATGGTGATTTCTGCCTGCGGATGCTGTGAAAGCAGACGAATCAACTCTTCGCCGGTATAGCCGGTCGCGCCTAAAATTGCGACTTTTATCACATAATCAACTCCTTTACTGCAACATTATACACTATTTTGCATAAAATTGCAAGCTTTTTCTTAACGGTACAGCAAATTTTTTTGCTGCAAATGGGAAAGCGCGCAAATCAGACCGCGTTTGCCGTAGCTGTAGGTAAGACCGCCCTGGAGATACGCAATAAAGGGCGGTTTAATGGGTGCGTCGGCAGAAAGCTCAATGGAAGAGCCCTGCACAAAGGCGCCGGCGGCCATAATGACTTTATGCGCATAGCCGGGCATATCCCATGGCTCGGGCAGAACAGCCGAATCAATGGGCGCCCCCATCTGGATCCCCTGACAAAATGCAATCAGACGCGCCTCGTTTTCCAGACGCACCGCCTGAATGATATCGGTTCGTTTTTCGTCCGGCGCGGGGCAGACCGCATATCCGAGCGACTCAAAAACGCTGGCGGCAAGCACAGCCGTTTTCAGAGCGGCGCACACAACCGAAGGTGCAAGAAAGAGTCCCTGATAAAAGGATTTGGTCACACCGAGGGAAGCGCCGCCTTCCTTGCCGATGCCGGGACAGGTGAGCCGTCCGGCAATCCGTTCAATGGCGTCTTTTGAGCCGACTATGTATCCGCCGGTCGGGGCAAGTCCGCCGCCGGGGTTTTTAATGAGCGACCCGGCAATCACGTCGGCACCCGCCTCTATCGGCTCTGTTTTTTCCACAAATTCGCCGTAACAGTTGTCCACAAACACATATGCGTCCGTTCTTTGCTTAATAAATGCAATCAGCTTTTGCATTTCCTGCATATCCAGGGATTTGCGGAAGCTGTAGCCTTTGGAGCGCTGCATCATCACCACTTTCGGCGGCTGTTCGGCAATGGCGCGGGCGATGCCGTCGTAATCAGGCAGACCGCTGTCTAAAAGCTCTACTTGTTTATAAGAAACGCCCATCTCGCGCAGCGAACCGTGGGCATTGCCGCGGATACCGATGGCTTCCTCCAGCGTATCATACGGCTTGCCGGTGACCGCAAGCAAATGATCCCCCGGCAGAAGAAGGCCGAACAGCACCATAGAAAGCGCATGTGTGCCGGACGTAATGGTATGGCGCACAATGGCGTCTTCCCCGCCGAAGATTTCCGCGTAAATCTGCTCTAACGTGTCCCGTCCGAGATCGTCATAGCCATAGCCGGTGGTAGGCGCAAAATGCGCCTCGTTGATGTTATGTTTCTGAAACGCGGCAAGCACTTTGCCGCTGTTAAAATATTCCGTTGCTTCCAAATCAGCAAACTGCGCGCGAACGCGGTTTTCCGCTTCTTTAATCATTTGTTCCATTTGTTCCATCTTATGCCTCCAGATAACCCTTGATAAATTTTTCAAGCTGCCCCACAATCCCTCTTTGGATGCCCTGCCGGGCAAAGTCACGAAACCGTACCGGAATACCGATCACAGCGGTTTTCCCCCAGGGTGCGGCGCTTGCCGCGGTAGATTCGGCGGCGTCTGCGGTATAGGTATAAGGGATTTGCGCCTGATCAAAAACCGCCCGGATTTCTTCTTCCAGACGCTCTGTAAGGGAAAACCCTTTGGCAAAGCGTTTGATACAAAGCGTTTGCCCGTCGGTTTCTT
>CALXJH010000214.1 GCA_944388555.1 uncultured Clostridia bacterium | reverse complement strand
AGTCAGGCCCGTTATGACCACTTCGATACCGCTCCCTA
Source organism: uncultured Clostridia bacterium (assembly GCA_944388555.1). Taxonomy (GTDB): domain Bacteria; phylum Bacillota; class Clostridia; order RGIG6154; family RGIG6154; genus RGIG6154. Next base: position 9,403 of record CALXJH010000214.1, on the reverse strand, counting down.
TATGCTCAACCGCTGTTTTTCCTCGCTTTTTTTTTTTTTATAAGGGCTTTGGAAAGAACTGACGGAAAGAACAGCCAACTTATTCAATTTTCGAACCGGGTAACACCCGCATGGTTACAAGGTTTTTGGTGGACGAAACGGACAGCTCCCCGCAAGATTTCGAGTCAGCCCCGTTATGACCACTTCGATACCCGTCCTTATATATTTTAGCAGTTTGAAAAAGCTCGTAAAAATGAGGGAACTTTTTGAGGGAACTGCGAAAATGGCAATATTAAATTTTTCTAAAAACCCTTTATTTATGCGGTGTTCAGCCGATAAATGTTCTTAATACATCACTGGATTTCGAGTCAGTCCCGTTATGACCATTTCAGCATCAATTTTAATACACTATTTTTGATATGTTCCTGCAGAAGTTCTGCATGTATATATTTTAAGATACCATTTAATGAAGAATTAGACTACAATGCGACATAAAATGTATTATAAATGTTAAAAAATATTGCTTCGTGAAAGTGCAGATACGAAAGCAAAAAAGTGTATTAGAGTATGATTTATTACGCATATAATTTATTATAGCATAAAAAAGAGCAAATTGCAAGCATATTCTTTGGCTTTGACAGGTTTTTAGTTAATGGATTCCTTTATGCACCAATTATGGCAGCATTTTTGTATTTCATTTATTGTTTTAAGATAGTATAATTACAATTAGGAGGGATGTAGAAATGGAATTTAACATTATCGATGCTGAAAGAATGAATGTTTATTTGACACGTGCAGATATGGAACGAGAAAATATAAGTTTAAACGTGTTATATTCAAGTGAAAAAGAGTTGCGGCAGCAATTGACAAAAATTTTTAAAAAAGCAGCAGAAGAGGCCGGGTTCGGTGTAGAAAATATACCATTAGAAGTAGAAATTATTCCAATTATAGATGGTGATTTATTCATAAGTATTCATAAAGTTTCTAAAGGCTCTGAAGAAATATATATGCAGGGCATTCAGTATCATTTTGTTTTTCAGGAGATAGAAAACTTAATTGCACTTTGCCATGAGGTTTCTTCTGTTTTCACAGGCGACAGCGATCTATATTTATACAACTGTCAATATCATCTTTTGTTGTATCCTAGGCGCATGACGCAAGCGAGGCTTAAACAGGTACATAATTGCCTGAGAGAGTTTGGAGATGATTGCACACAAAAAAATATGGCCAGTATAACGAAAGGTGTTTTAGGTGAATACGGGAAGAAAATATGTAGCGGAAATTGTATTGATTTGTTCACAAAAATATTTAAAATTTGTTGAAAATAGTGGACGAAGTTAAAAAATAACGAAATTTAGAACTTAATCTTGTTAAAAATATTGCCAAAAACAACCGGATAAACGGGATTGGTTAAAGAAAATGAAAAAAAAACAGGAAAAAATACAAAAAATTCACGTTTAGTTCATATTCAGTTAATAATATGGGTTTATAATTCTAAATGTAGTCAAGGGAAAGACAAAAGAACAAAAACAGCGTACTACTTAAAATTGCTAATATCTTTTTATATATTCATCCCTATCTTTTTTTTGACCTGGTTGTTTTCAACCAGGGATTTTTTTTGCCATTTTTTTATTTTCATATGTTAATCAATATGCGTTTATATAACGTTTGTATTCTGTTGGCGTAAGGCCCGTTGTTTTCTTAAATTGCCGGCTAAAATAATATATATCAGAAAAGCCGGATGCAATTGCTATTTCCGAAATACTTAAATTTTCATATGTAATTAAATTTTTAGCGTGCGCAATTCTAAGGGATATCAGGTATTTTGATGGAGACATGCCGCACTCTTCTTTGAACAGTTTTCTAAAATATACTTCGCTCATGCCTGTTTTCCGTGCAACATCATATATGCGAAAACCGGCATTGCGAAAGTTTTTTTCAATCTCATAGGTTGCTCTCTCAATTTGCGGATAGCGAAAAGAAACGGAAGATCCGCTTTGCGTGTGCTCAATAAGACTAACATATATTTGGTACAATATGGATAAGCATTTCACACTGTAACCCGGTTGTTTTAAAACATCTGTTTCTATCATCGAGCGAAACAGCGGTTCTAAATGGAGATTTTCTCCGTAAAACATCTCATTTTTCAGAAGTGTTTCAGATGATTGAAATTTAAATTCAACAAAGATATATGCATAATCATCAGATAGAACATCCAGGTGGTAGGTTAAATGGTTTCTTAGAAACAATACGCTGCCCGGACGGAGGAAAAATTCTTCATTCCATTCCGTTGTGTAGTGTGCGTTCCCGCTGATGATATAAATAAGACAATCGCCGGGTCTGCCGCCTTTTTGTTCAAAGGTGTCCCCTTTTTTCAGAGAAGCCGTTCGTATTTTATAGATATCTTCAATATTACATTGTGCTTGAACAATTGAAATACACGCGTTCATGTTCAGTCCCCCTACCTAATGATATCACGAAATATACAAAAACGCAAGAAAATAGTTTCGAATAGTACAAAAACGAGAAATAAATTGCATTTACATAGTTATTTTGTACGTTATAATTTAGATATAAAGAAAAAATAAATGCGAAAAGAAAGGAGAAGGGATATGAAAAAGATACTATGTTGTTTGCTAGCGGCAACACTGCTTTTAAGCTGCTTCGTAGTTGTAAACGCGGTTACTTTTGAACCTTTTCAATTAAATGTACAGCGTATAGGGATATCAGGAACAACTATGCGGTTTGTGGTATATAATACTTGTTTGCCGGAGGGGATATCCGAAGCAGATCTTGTAGGATCTAAGGTGAGCGGAACCATGAAATATCTTGCAGACGAAGCTGGAAGAACAGATCTTAATATGCAGGAGAATCTCGTTGTGGGGTTTGAGCCCGGCGGATCGACGTCTGTTGTTGTGATTGAATCAAATGACGCTGTCAGCGCGGATATGGTAGATGACGGTACCGCAAAATATGACTGTGATTTAACGGTAACGCAGGGAGAAAATGCGCAAAGTCAACTACGGTCTTTTGAGGTTACCTTCATAAGAGGCGGCAGTGCTACTTACGTTCGGCTGGTGGTTTCTACTTCTGAAATACCGACAGATATAGATGATTTGGATTTTTCAGGCGCTAAAATAACAGGCACATTGGTACACAAAACTGATGAAACGCTTAGTTTGATTTTAAACAATACCATTGAGTCTATTGAAAGAGGTACAGATACAACAGTCATCAATGTGAAAGACAGCGAAACTTTTTCGAAAGATTTGTTCCAAATCGGAACCAAATATACCGGAGTACTGACGATTACTGTTGAGATAAAGGAAAAACCTGAAAATACGCAGATTGTTCCGGATGAAGGCATTGCGCTTTATATGCCGGCAGATTATTTTTATAACGATCTTGGAAGATGGAAGGAAGAAACAGACGGAACATTAAAAGCAGTAACAGCGGCGCCGTCGGATATTACTGATAATTGTACGGCACTGGTAGATATACCCCAAGATGGCGCTTACTACGTTTATGCATATTCAAAAAATCTCACTGAAACAAGCTCGGGAAAACGCAATTATAGGGTGCAGATTAACAACATTTTATTTTCTGCTGTTATGGGTTCCCATACGAGTGAAGGATGGAAGTGGGAATATGTTGGTAAAATCGATTTAAAAAAAGGAGCGAATACAATTGAGCTTTATAGCGAAACGCCGAGCTATGGAAGGTGCGGGGGTTTAATGTTTACGACAGAAAGTGATTTTGAGCCGGTTTCTTCCAGCTATTTAGATACGGCATTTAAAGAGTATTCTATACAGAAATTGGAACAGATTGATTTTTCGCATGTATATTCCTCCGGTTTGAATTTATCTTTTTATTTAAAAAACAGAACCGAAACACCCATTGAAAATGCTGTTTTGTTTGCAGCCGTTTATAATGAAGAAAATTTATTGGTGGATGTACATATGCAGCAGATTGAAAATTTGGATGCATACAGCAGTACAGGAAAGATAGAAATCGCATTTCAGCCGACGTCTCCATGGACAAAAGGAAAAGTGATGTTGTTTAAATCACTGGACACGCTGCAGCCGATTGCACCGTTTGCTGAATTTACCTATCAGGATCCGGATTATTCTGTTCCTGAAGTCGGCGGTGAATCTTATGGAACAATAGCGGAAAATGACTGGAAGCTTTCGGAGTATTACGAAAAAGAAGCAAATGTTCGTTCCGGCATCCCGAATGTTTGGAATAAATTGAGCAATGGTGAAGATGTAAAAATTGCTTTTTTAGGCGGGAGTGTTACGGAGCAATACAAATGGTCGGAGAGCGTGCTGCGCTGGATGCGACAAAGATTCCCCGAGGCAAATATCACTGATTATAATATAGGATTATCCGGAACCGGAACATGGGTTGGCGTTATACGCTTAGACAGCGATATATTGTCGTTAAATCCCGATCTTATTTTTATTGAGTATGGCGGAAACGGCGGAACGTCTGAACAGATGGAAGGTATTTTCCGCAAAATATGGAAATATAATCCTTATATTGATATTGTAATGGTAAATACGATGCATGCGGATTGGTATCAGACCTATAAAAATGGAAATTTACCCGATAACATTTCGCGCTTTGAGGAGATTGCAGAACATTACGGTGTGCCGTCTGCAAGCTTTGGCTATCAGGTCGTAGAGTATTACGATAAAGACTACTTAACATTATCAGGCGAAGCAGTAAAAGATAAGATTCTTTATGCAAAAGACGGTATTCATCCAACGGCAGACGGCGGACAGCTGGCAGGCGGAGCGGTTGTGCGCAGCTTAATTCGAATGAGTGAAGTTGGAACCGAACCAACAGCACATACTGTGCCGGCGCCTATGTTTGAAGATAATTGGGAAAACGCAAGTTCTTTGTCTTTCCAAGATTTTTCAAAAGCAGAGTTTGAAGGCGATTGGTTCGACTGTCTGAATGATTCCGAATCCACCGCAGAATATGGAACAAATTATGAATACACCGGCGGGTATGTGTCCATGTTTAAGAAAATTTTCCCGAATGGTATGATCGGAACAAAAACAGCGGGTTCTTCTGTAACGGTTAAATTTAGGGGAAGAAATATCGGAATCTTTGAAGCAGGCGGACAGTATTCCGGACAGCTGAAAGTTTATGTGGATGGGATACTGCAAGACGAGCCTTTACAGCTATATTGCAGCTACGATACAAAACCCAGACATCAGCTGTATTACATTACGCCGCAGTTAGAGTACGGAGAACATGTGGTAACATTCGAATTAGACAGCACCATGCCGGATAAGTCTGTGAATCAGTCGAAAAATCCGAATGATACGATTTATGAAAGAAATGAGCTTTATATAGGAAGAATTGTCAGTGACGGTGAAATCCTGGATATACATTCTTAAACAAAAAAATCCCCTGGTGGTTTGCCGGGGGATTTTGTGTGATTGTCTACGTTTTATAGAATATCAAAAAAAACGGTTGACAAACTTTTAGAAGTATAGTATAAAAAAGAAAGAGAGTTATATGTAGAGGAGAAAAAAATATGTCAAAAAAACTGCATTTAATATGTAACGCGCATTTAGATCCTGTCTGGCAATGGGAATGGGAAGAAGGTGCAGCGGAAGCGCTTTCTACCTTCAGAATTGCGGCAGATTTCTGTCAAGAGTATGACCATTTTGTTTTTTGCCACAACGAGGCGCTTTTATATCAATGGATAGAAGAGTATGACAGCGAATTGTTTGAAAAAATAAAAATGCTTGTACAGCAAGGCAAATGGCATATTATGGGTGGCTGGCAGTTACAGCCCGACTGCAATATGCCAAGCGGTGAAGCGTTTGTACGTCAGATCTATGCAGGCCGAAACTATTTCTTAGAGAAATTTGGCGTTGTGCCTACAGTTGCGGTTAACGTAGATCCGTTTGGCCATACCAGAGGCCTTGTGCAAATTATGAGCAAAACCGGGTATACAGGCTACTTATTTATGCGGCCGGGCGAAGGAGAACGCTTTATAAAACTGCCGGCAGATGAATTTAAATGGGTTGGATATGACGGTTCTGAAGTGACTGCAGTACGTATTTTGGGCTTTTATAATTCACCGAAAGGGCGTGCGGCGGAAAAAATACGCGAATATGTAGAGTATTGCAAAGAAGACGACTTTTTTCTTTGTTTATGGGGTGTCGGCAATCATGGCGGCGGGCCTTCCAAAAAGGATTTGGAGGACATCCAGCAGTTAACCCGAGAAATGGAAAAAAAGGATGTAACGCTTGTTCATTCTACACCTGAGCAATATATACAGGAAGTAAATGAAAAGCATACCCTTCCTGTATTTGAAAAAAGTTTAAACAGCTGGGGTGTTGGATGCTACACGAGTCAGGTGCGCATTAAGCAAAAGTACAGACAGGCAGAAAACATCTATTTTCTCACAGAAATGATGTGTGCCCATGCTGCGTCAGCAGGATTGATAGAGTATCCTGCGGAAGATTTTGCGCAAGCTATTTATGATATTTTAACGGTGCAATTTCATGATATATTGCCGGGTTCCTCTATACAGCCGGCAGAAGAAATGGGAATAAGGGTTTTAGATCATGCCATCGAAATTCTTTCTCGACTCAAAGCACGGGCTTTCTTTGCACTATCGGCGGGGCAGAAAAAAGCACAGGAAGATAAAATACCGATTGTTGCTTATAATCCCTATCCGTATGCGATAAGCGGTGATTTTACCTGCGAATTTATGTTATGGGATCAAATGTTAAAACAAGAGTTCTGGATGCCGAAAGTTTATGATGCAAACGGCAAACTGCTTCCAACGCAAGCGGAAAAGGAAAACAGTAATATTCCGATTGAGTGGAGAAAAAGAGTGGCGTTCCATGCAACGCTTGCACCAATGACGATGAATCGCTTTGACTGTGGATTTGATGTTTTAGACGAAAAACCTGCATATACACTTTTACATAACGATACACATTATATTTTTGAACGCGGCGGAAAACATATAGAAATTAATCGGAATACAGGATGTGTGGATACGTTCAGAGTAGACGGAACGGAATATATGCAGCAGAATGCGTTCGAACTGCAGGTTTACCAGGACGATTTTGATCCATGGGAAATGCGCAATACCGCATGGAAAGAAAAAATAGGAAAATTTAGTTTGCTTACACCTGAGCAGGGAAAAGAATTTTGCTGTATTGACGAGCCAATAGCACCGGTGCATGTGATAGAAAGCGGACAGGTGCGCACCGTCGTAGAAGTACTTTTGGGTTATAACGGTTCCAGAGCGGTCGTAAAATATATTTTGTCCGATCATGAAGAAGGAGTAAAAACAGATATTAGAATCCAATGGAGTGAAAAGCAAAAGCTTGTAAAACTTTGTATTCCTGCGGCGTTCCAGACCGAGGATTGTATCGGAGAACATGCGTATGGCAGAGAGAGCTTAAAAACAGGCCAAGAAGAAAATGTTTCGCAGAAATATATAGCTGTTTGCGGAGAAGACAAAGCCATTCTTGCAGTAAACAACGGTGTGTACGGTTCGTCGTTTGATGAAACAGCAGGCGAACTGAAGATTACGCTTTTACGTTCCCCGGGGTATACGGCACATCCGACAGAAGATCGGAAGGTAATGCGGCAGGATAGATATAGTCCGTATATTGATCAGGGAGAGCGTGATTTCAGCTTTTTGTTTACAGCTGGAAAAAGACAGGATATTTTGGAAAAAGCACCGCGCTTGGCGCAGGCTTTTAATATGCAGCCCATGCTCCTGTCGTTTTATCCGACAGGGAACGGCAACTTGCCTGCCTCACCGATAAGACTCACAGATCACATTATTCAGATAACCGCCTTTAAAAAAGCCAGTCATGGAAAAGGCTATATTCTTCGTTTGTTTAATCCTACCGAAGAGAAGCGGGAAACAAACCTTCAGTTTGATTCAGCGCAGATGCATATTTGCTTTACCCCATTTGAAATAAAAACAATCCGTTATGCGGATGGGCAGCTGAAAGAAACCGATTTGCTGGAAAATCTGCTGGATAAATAATGAATAAAAAACGGTCCCTGCGTCAGGGACCGTTTTTTTTGAAATGTCTTATAGATCGCTGAAAAAAGAAAAAATAAGTTCATTATGCGTATATAAATTTTCATGTCCGAAATCCGGGTACAGGAGCACTTTTTTTGCCGAAGTAATCTTGTTATAGGCCGCAAATTGAGTGGACGGAGGACAGGTGGTGTCTTGGAGTCCGGTTGCCATAAGCACTTGCGCGCGGATACGTTTTGTAAGATTTTGCACGTCGATATAGCCCAGCCGCTCAAAAATTTCATTTTCTCTTTCATGGCGCGGGTCAAAACAGCGAAAATAATAGCGCAGCCCTTCATATGCACCTTTATCTAAATCCATTTCCCAGACACGTTTATAATCACATAGATAGGGATAAACAGGGGCACATTTTTTAATTTGAGGAACCAATGCGGCGCAGGCAAGACAGAGTCCGCCGCCTTGTGAACCGCCTGTTGTGCCAATGCGTGTTTCATCTATGTACGGCAGTTCCATAATGATTTTAGCCAAAAGTGCGGTATCTAAGAAAATATCACGCATTAAAAGGTCATGTTTATCGCCTTCTATACCACGGGTGAAGGGGGAAGAATATGTGGTTCCGGAAACACCGCCTGTATCTTCAGATAAGCCGCCTTGTCCGCGGCAATCCATTGCAGCTGCACAGTACCCTTGTGCGGCGTAGGCAAGTAGCGAAATCCAGCTTTCTGCACTGCCGGAAAGGCCGTGAAAGAACAAAACGGCGGGCGCCTTTTCTTCTAAATTCTTTGGCTTTACAAATTTTGCGTGTATTTTGGCATTTTTTGTTCCGGTAAAATATAAATCGTAGCATTCCGCCTGCCGCGCTGGAAAATCGTTTGCAATAAATTTTGCTTGATGTGCTACGCGCTGCATTTCATCTAAAGCGGTGTCCCAATATTCGTCAATGTCTGCCGGACATGGAGATGATCCGGTATAGGTTTTTAGTTGTTCTAAAGGCATGTCTAAAATCGGCATTATATACTCCTCCTAAGTTTTTTTTCATTATATACGATTAAAGTGAGGTTGTCAATAAAAATAATCCAGCATATATAAAAAATCTGCCGCGTTAAGCGGCAGATTCAATCAAGCTTTCATAACTAATCTTCTTTATTTTTGGAAGCTTCCGCAACAACTTTTTCTACAATATGCGGCGGTGCGTCTTCATATCTTTCAAAGCGGCGTGTAAAACGTCCTCTGCCTTGGGTCATGGAGCGCAGGTCTGTTGCATATTTTGTGAGTTCTGAGGCGGGCACTTCTGCTATAATTTGCTGTTCTCCGTTTATCGGATTCATGCCAAGCACTCTTCCACGCCGTTTGTTGATATCGCCGATCACAGCACCCATAAAACTGTCG
>CALXJH010000213.1 GCA_944388555.1 uncultured Clostridia bacterium | reverse complement strand
ATCCATAAGACTGACGGAACACTTCCGGTCTTGCCCAAACGCTGGCTGTTGTCCACTCTGCGCCGCCTCTTGATTCTTTACGTACCTCAAGATTGAGTGCGCCGTCTTTTACGACTGCATTTTCCGGCCATCTGGAAGACAAGATATGACTAGGGAAGGATGCATCCGAATCCCATATGCTCCAATCAAGGGAATCTCCTAAAAATTCATCGTTGAATGTAAGAACCCATTCTTCATCTGTCGGCGGGCCTGCCCATACAAAAGACTGCATAAAGCGTTTCAAAATTACAGCCGCCTGTGCGCGAGTTGCCGTTTCAGCGGGTGAAACTGTTGTATCTGTTGTTCCCTGTATAATTCCTGTTTGTATCAGATAACGCAGCGCTGTCTGCGCATAATCGGAAACTTGATCGGTATCTGTAAAGTTTGCATATCCATCTTCTAATGACGCAACCCATTCATCGTTTTTTCCAGTAGCTTGGATTGCATTGTAAATCACTAACGCCATTTCTTCGCGCGTGATCGGCTGATTTGGCAAAAATCCGTTTTCTGTCGGGAAATCTTTCAGCAATCCGTTTTTATTTGCCGCAGCGATGTATGTATAATACCATTCGCCTTCTGCAACATCTTCAAATGAAGCTTCCTGTACTTCTTCATATCCCATTGCACGATCCAATATAGTTACAAATTCTGCACGTGTAATGGTTGCTTCGGGATCGAACTGACGGTCTGCAACACCTTGAATCAACCCCTCATTTGCCATATAGCCTATATCATCATGCGCCCAATGACCAACTGTATCATCAAAAGCATTGAGCAATTCCTCGTATTGTTTTTGGAAATTTTCTATTTCCTGTTTCTGCGCCTGCACTTCGCTCGGCGTTACATATTTGGTCTGCCATACATCACCGTTTGCGACATTTATAATTTCAAACGCAACAGTAGACGCTCTGGTATTTGTTTTTTCATTGCCGGCACCTGTTCCCACTACACGCACATACTCGTCGCCTGTTCCGGCAAAATCAAACGTACCTAACGTTTCCCATCTGCTTTCCGGCAACTCTTCAGGTGTTGTGTCAAAATGGAATTCGTCTACCTTTCCATTGTGATAAACTTCATACTTTACATCAGGCGTTTGATTTTCGTGCCATGCCAGCAAATATACTGAGATGCGCACATCCCCTACTGCATAAATTCCCGGATCATACTGACAATAGTCATTTTCTGTGGCTGCAGCTATCCACATAGATCCCGGCGCCTTGGTCATCGGGCCTTCCAAAGTGCTGCTAAACGCCCAATTACCCTGCCAGGTGAAACCATCATAAGGCTCTACCGTTATTTGGTCAGAGAGATTGGTATTATTTCCGTCTGTTGTCGGCATTTGCTCTTCATTCTCCTGTGGCGGCGTATTTCCTGTAACTTCTTTGGTCGTCGGCACCAGCTTTATACCGGTACCTCTGGAATTACCATTATTTCCGCAAACGTGCGTAATTTTTTCTTCTCCGCTGCCGGCAAAGTCATACACACCCATAGATACCCAACCAGGATCCGCAGTTTCTCCTTCCTGCAGTTTCTGATATACAGATGCCGTGCTCGTCTGTCCATTATGTAAAATTTCAAATTCCATCGCTTTGGCGTTATATACATGCGGACATACCCAATAATACACTTCATAATTTCCTTTAGATATTCCTGTAACCTTAAAGGTTAAAGATTCTCCTTCGACATTGGTCCATACATGCGGACCGCCGTCATAATTCAAAATTGCGGTAGATTCTGCCCACGAACCAGTCTTTTCGGTGATTGGAATAATGATCTCACCTTCCATTTTCTCTGTACTGTATGTCTGCTGTGCCGCCTGACTCGCCGCCAGCACATTGAGTGTTACACACAGCATACACACAATCAATAAAACTGCAGTTGCTTTTTTCATACACTTATCCACCTTTTATTTTTATATTGGCATAAAACCTTTATAATTTGATTATATCCTATCCTGCAAAAAAGTCAATATTTATTTTTTGTTTTATAATAAGCGCTGCTGTATTTTCCATTTTATATACAAAATTTGCTTTTATTATAAAGCTGGCAGTCCATCTAAATTTTAATAGGCATTTCCTTTTTAACGCTCTGCCAGTAAGGCTCCGGATCGGATACATACAGAATATATATTTATTTTTATAAGCAGATTAACAATTTTTATGCCATTAAAGCCTTGGAAAAGTATAGTTTTTATTGACAGCATTGCTAAAATATGTTACCATTTTTCTGAGGTGAGCTTATGATTAAAGGAATTCTTTTTGATAAAGACGGAACGATTTTAGATTTTTATAAGATGTGGTTTCAACTAAGTGCGGATGCCATTAGAGACGTTGCCGTATTATATAACTGTACAGAAAAACTGAATGAAATGTTGGCTTCGGTGGGTATTCACGGAACAGTCCTTGAACCAGGCAGCGTATTAGCCTGCGGCACCTACCCTCAAATAGCGCAATCCATTTATAAAATCATGTTTCCCGAAAAAGACATGCCGGAATCCTTTCTGAACGAACTGATGCAAGTTACAAAAAAATACGTTTTGCAATCAGATCCCATTCCTACCTGCGATCTAAGAAAAACGTTTGATTTGTTACATAAGATGGGGTTAAAACTTGGTCTGGCTACGGCAGACGAAACAGAAAACGCCTTATACTGTCTGCGCAAATTAAACATCACCGATGCCTTTGATTATTTAGGCACAGATGACGGAAAGATCGCCCCAAAACCTGCCCCCGATTTGCTGATTCGTTTTGCTGAGATCTTTAAATTACAGCCGCATGAAATCGCAATGGTAGGCGATACGGTATCGGATATGCGCTTTGCAAAAAATGCCGGAGCCATTGCCATAGGTGTTACCTGCGGCGTTACTAAAAAAGAAGAATTAGAGCCATACGCGGACCTTATTCTTTCTTCTCCCGAAAAACTTCCAGATCGACTTGCACAGCTGCAATAACTTTATCCTGCAAAAAAAGCTGCTAAAGCGGCTTTCAGACTGTCTAAAAAGTTGTAATACCGCAAGCGAGACGATAAAAGCAAAATACGATTCTTTTTCATAAACTTTATGTTTTCGCAGAAAATGACGCCGGATTCATCGAAAAACCGGCGTTATTGCTTGCTTTTTTCACAATCGCACTCTAACGTACCTTTCTACGCCAACGAAAGCGATTACAAAAAATTTAACTTCCTTTTTCATCATCTATGGGTGTGTCGATAATTTATCGCCACACTGGCAGCCGCTAAAGCGGCTGTTTTTGTATTTCAGCAAATGTTTATATTATTAAACGACAATCCTGTGGGCGACTGCTTATACTTCTTGCTGTATAAACAGCACCTTCGCCAAATACGGCGTTATTTCGGAAATTGGATACCAGCCAGAGCTCTTTGCGTTATTTTTAAGTCCGTTTGGATTTGATACATAGACCAAATCATTTGAATCACTAGCCAATAAAACCATATAATGCGATGCGGTTGTCCAGCGATTTTCTGTCGGCTTGTCCCAGACACATACCAATACTGGCCGGTTACTTCTTAAATGCGTTTGTATAGTGTCTGCCGACAAGCTGTACGCATCATAACAGAAACCGGAATTTTGTATGCCAAAGGTATGGAAAAGCTCGGTTGCTATATTGTCGCCATCTAATACGGGATAATATTTTTCCCGCAGCATTTCAGGCGTATAGTCTTGCCCATACCCGCTTAAAATGATAGAAAGCGCCGTAATGCCGCATCCACTCTCTGCCATGTTTGCGTCCCAGTACGCATTTTCTTGCCAGGAACCTAAATTTTGCTTATACTCTACATAGGTTTTCTGCTCAGGCTCGGATGTTGTAAAAACCGTAAAATATCCATCTTTATTTTTGACTTTTTCCTGCCCGGGACCATTGTAATTTTCATTGCTATCCTGTTTTATGGTAGGATAATCTTGTGCAATATGAAAAACTGTCTGTACTTGCTCCTGAATTTGACGAACATTCTCTTTTACATATATTGCAACAACAAACACCACAAAAATAAAAAGCAATACAAAAACTCTTTTTTTCTTTTTCCTTTTTTTCAACGGTCATATCACCCTTTTCTGACTTCTATTTTTATTTTATAAAATATTTGTTACCAAAACATCAAAAAATAATTAAATTTTTCTTAATTTTTAATAAAATGAGAAAAAATGCATTGTATCGTTTGCGTAAAGCAATCACTGCCGTACTTCTCCGGAGTACAAGAAACGATGTGCTGTTTTTCCTATAAAAGTATCGTGCCGTGTAAATCACGGCAATACAGTATATTTGATGAAAAACAAATAACCGCAAGGAAACATTACCTTTCCCTTGCGGTTATTCCTTTCGCTAAATGCGGTGTTGGACTCTTGCCGTCTTACCTCTATTTTTAACGCTTGCTGTAAAACATTTTTTAAATGTTTTACGAGTCACTTTTACAGCATTATGGCTTTTTTCGCTTCTTTTACACTCTTACTTCTTAATGGTTGCCTTTGTCCAGGTTACTTCTTTTTGATAGTCCATCATGGGAACCTCTGCTGTTGTCGGAATCAAAAGCACCGTTGTGGTATCCCGCATTTCATTGCCGTCAATCACGCTGTCTAAATGCATAACCTCACCTGTCGCTTTAACCGTCAAATCCGCTTCAATTCCTAATCCTTTCAGTGCATTTTCTCCAATGGCAAACGGAAAATCCTTGATAGGTACAACCATTCTGATTACGCTGCTGTTGCCAATCGTAGAAATACTAACTTCAAAAGGTTCAAAATCTCCGATTTCTACTGTCCCACCCGCCGGCGGTGTACTTGGCTCAGATGCGCCGCCCTGCTGGGTTGATTCCCCTAAATCAGGCATTTGTGCATCTGCCGGCACCAGCGTAAGCTTTCCTTTGTGTGTCGGTCCGTAATCCGTTCTTGGAATGTAACTTGTAAAATCTGCCAGTATAACCGTTTCATTTTCCCGCATTTCGTTCCCGGTGATTACCATTTCACCTACAAGCTTAGAATCGTCTGTTTTAGAGGTCAGCTCAACACCCATGCGAATACCTGTCAGACTGTTTTCTGAAATTTCAAACGGTATATCCGCTATTTTGACTACCGCACGAAATCCAGTTCCAACACCTAAAGCACTCGTATTTACAGTAAATGTTTCAAACTTTAAGTCACTTGGTTTAATAACCGCTCCGCCGGGCTGTACATCCGCAGGTGTTGCAGATATGCTGTCGCTTGTCGGTCCGTTTGCAAGTCCTTTCAATATACCGCCGCCATAATCTTTTATGCTGCCGTCTGTCATTTCTGCTTGAAGCGTATATATAAACGCTTGATTCGGATCGTCCACCTTCGTAATCCATTCAAACGGATACTCTGTAATGGTTTTGGTTTGCTTCTGCCCGCCTATATCGTAACTTACGGTTAAACTCTTCATTGTATCCTGCATATCCGTTACGTATACATATGCATAATAAGCGTCGCTGTTGAGCTGCAATGCATAGCCTTTGCCATTTGTATGACTGGAAACGGTTTGCTCTGTATTGGTATTAAAGTAAATCTTGTCTAAAGCATATGCGGGCTTTGTTACACCAGGCAGTTGGATAATGACCGTTTGTATCCCTCTTGCCGGAATAGTTACCGTAAATTTGCCGTTTTCTACTTGGATCTGGGAAGTGTTTCCGTCCCGGTCATACAAAGTCGCAGGGCCGGTATATGTGCTTCCGCCAGGGAGCTTTTCATTTTCGCATAACGTAACAGTCGTGGTAAGCGGCTCGGATTTTTCATTGATTAAAGCCGCACCGAAAACGCCGTCTTTTCTTGCCATCAAATAATCGACATTGACAGAATCCGGTTCAATAACACCTCTAGCAAGCCATAACCACATATCTTCCTGATCATATAAACGTCCGGGTTTAAATCCGTATTGATTTGTTACAAAATAAGCATAGCCAGACTGATAAATTGACGGGAACGTAACATTATAATCTGAACGAGCTGCAATGGAGCTAATTAGATAATCCTCCAACAGAGACACAAATACCGGAATATGGTGCCAGTAAATCAAGGTATAGTCGGGACCTACATAAGGATAATCCGCTTTTCCCTGGTGTGCAATATACCGTTCCTGATAGTATCCGGCATAGTTTCCGAATCTTCCTACCATCGCGTTGCGGGCTTGTGTCATAAAGTAATCGTCCCCTGTGTACTCAGAAAGACGCGCCAGCAATGCCGCCCAGGAATTCATATAGATATAGTTGCCGTTTACCGCCGTTTTAGGATGCTCTGTACCAAATCCAGCCTGTGCGGGTAACCAGCCCGGAACGGTTTCTTCCGGGATTGCAACATTCATCTCTTCTACTACGCCCCATTCGCCGAAATCAAAGCCTAACCGCCACTGGACATTGCCCCACCAGAACCAAGCCGTGCGGTTGACTTCACAGCTGATACGGTGCGCATTCATCGTTTCTACCGGATCAATGTGATAGTCGGTTGTAGCATAATCGTTTTGATATCCTACATTAGAGGTTGCCGTTACCAGCAATCTGGCTGCTTTTTCCGCGCCGTCGAGGAATTTTTCCTTTCCGGTAACCTCATATGCCGCAAGGAGGGCATGTAGTGTCGGGGAATAATCCCCGAAAACAAACCCGTTGCTCAGCAGCTTATTTTCCATGTAATCGGAACCATCCGTTACCGTATTGGCAATGATTTTATCTGCTAATTCTTCCAGTTTATCCAAGTATCCTTCATTTCCGGTCGCGTTGTACATGGCGATCTGCGAGGATACCCCTTCCAGTCCTGCGTTATTGTTTACTTTTTTTACCGCGGTATCCAGAAGATACGGCATTCTGCCCTGGCTCATTTCATACAACCCTTCATACACAGCCGAGCCGTACATGGTCGGTTCATTTACAAGCGCGGTCGGTGCAGAAGAAATATAACTGCTTGTTCTCGTATCCTCAAACCGGGTAAAATGCGCATTGCCGCGTGACATCAGCCAGGCAAGCGTTGGAATTGCTCTTTTTTCAAGCATTTCTTCGTCTTCTGACAGCAAGTATCTCTGCACAGCCGTCATTACGTTCGACTGGGAAGTAACATTTTGTACTTCCATGTTATACCACGCCATATCTTTATTATCCCAGCCGCCATACAAATCATCCAACATTAAATCGGAAGCGTTGTAAATGGCTTCATTGATAGACGTGTAATAATTTTCACGCACGTCCTTATTTTTATAGAGATTTTCAGCAACATGTTTAAAGGTATCATACCAGTCATTTAGATGGTTGATAATGCGGTAAGAAACGGTATATGTTTCACCTGCTGTAAAATTACATTTCCCCGACCCGAATTCCGGTGCGCAGAATTGTCCGCGCACTCTTCCTGTCGGTGAACGCAAAACCAAACCGAATCTTGCGGTATCCGGATACGGATATGCCTGCGGCACACTTTCCGGATCTATAACCACACCTGTAGTAAGCGTTTTCCCTTCTATTTTATCCGTTCTTGTAAACGTTGCCATCGGCGTAAACAGATAGCATTCCGGATAGATTTCGGCTGTTTCCGGAATTTGTTTTTTGACAAACATAAACGGCGCCGTTACCGTTTCATACTCTGTTTCACTGAAATCATCGCCGGAAAACAAGAGGAAAGAATAGGTTCCGTCTTTCCCAAATTTTGCGTCGATGGTTACTTTCGGATCACTGGTCAAGTCATCTATCTCAAAAGTTACAGTAAGATCCGTATCGGCTTTCGTATCGAACCGAAGAACGGCTTTCGTGTCAGAAACTTTTTCTACCGATTTTGGAATAAACCAAACGGGATATCCGCCCATGAAGTAATCATTGATGGTTAAAGTTGTCGGTTTGCCATCCAGCATAATGGTCTGCCGTATATTGGCGCCGCCACCAACCGTAAGCTCGCCGGAACAGCTTACATACTCGCTGTGTTCTGCCGCCATCATCAAAAATCCGAATTCTTCGGTGCGTTCCTTAACGGTTACCCAGTCATTGCCATCTCTTACCTGTATCTGATTTTGGACAAGCTCGCCTTTAGAGCCAATTCCTTCATAGAAAGTAACCTTAACTTCATCATTTCCGATTACAACTGTATTTTCATCCTGCATCTTTGCTTTTGCCCAGTTGGGGAAATTCGCCATTGGTATGGAAGCTAAAGGATTTTGCTCCGGAAACGCCTGCGCTAATTTTTCGGTATCTGTTGGGGGTACATAACTTTGATCTGCACATAGGAAAAGGCCTTGGCATCTTGCAAAAAACCGGGACGAATCCACCAATGCGAATGTGTGCGCACCCGCTTCTAAATGATAGGTGCCGATTTCTTCCCACGCAAACCCTTCTTTTCCATGCGCACCCAGTTTTTTATCTTGCTGTATGCCATCTACTTTTACATGGAAATAGCGCGTTCCGGGTTGATTGGTTGCATAATCTTTTGCAAGCGCCCATAATTTGTAGTCACCGGTCTTTGTAATATTGACAACAACCGTAGCATCTTGTGCAGACTCTGCGTCTTTATCGTCTTTTTCTGCGTCTTGTAATCCCTGTAAATAATTATCGGTATATGTCCACGTTCCCACTTCTGTAAACGCAGATGCAGGTATATTATAGCCTTCTGTCTGCGGCTGTGCCGTAATGGTAACCGTGCTTGTGTTTTCATCCCAGTCTACATTTGCACCATAGGCTTCTGAAATAAAGCGAAGCGGAACGAGTGTTCTGTCCTGCACAAGAACGGCCGACTGATCTAACTCTACTGCTTTGCCCGAAACGGTGGCTATGTTGGAGCCTATAGATACAGACACCCGTACACCATTTCGTATACCAATGGCTGTGTCGGTTTCATCATACCATGAAACTTCGGCGCCAAGCTTTTCAAAAATTGCACGCATTGGCACCATCGTTCTGTCATTGAGCAGCAGCGGTTCTACATCAAACTGCATTTGCTCGCCGTTAAACATCACCTTAATGGGCTGTTTTGCAGCTACCGGAAGAATGCCGGTACAAAAACTTAACAAAACGGTCACCAATAAAAGAAAGGAAACTGTTTTTTTCATTTTTTTCACCCCTGTTTAACATAAAAATAATAATATACATAAATATTATACTTGCATTTATGAAATTTTCCTATTGCGTTTTGTGACATTTTTATGTTAAAATGTATCCAGGTGATGAATTAAAATGAAAAGATGCACACTTTTAAAAAATAAAAATTTTAAGGATTTAAACCCGCTTGTTTACGGTGATGAGCAATGCACTCCCGGATTTACGTATACCTACCTGCAAGAGCAAAGCATTTTAATCCACTATGTGATTTCCGGCACTGGTATAGTCAGCATAAATGATCATGTATACCCGGTCCAGCCAGGAGAGGCTTTCATCCGCTATCCTTTTATCCCTATTACCTATACAGCGGATCAAAAAAAGCCCTGGGCTTACCGCTGGATCATTTTTGACGGAGAGCTTTCCCGCCGTTTTACCAGACTGCCTCCCGTATTCCCATGTTCTGCTGAGCCATTTGAGAAAATGTCTCAGGTTTTTTCCATGCAGTCTATGCAGGAAGAATATCTGGCTTCTTGCTTATTTTCTTTGTACATCAGTCTTTTTCAAAACCAACAAACAGAAAATGTTGTTTCAAAAGTAAAAAATTATTTAGACTTGAACTTCAAACAGCGCGTATGTATTGAATCGGTTGCAGCAATGGTCCATTTAAACCGCAACTATTTATCCCGCTTGTTCCGCCGTGAAACTGGTATGAGTATGCAAACGTATCTGACACACTTACGCATGCGGCAGGCCAAAGAATTTTTATCCTCCGGTATGACTGTAGGCGAAGCCGCCGCCGCCTTAGGCTATTCGGACCAATTTATTTTTTCAAAAGCGGTTAAGCTTTTTTTGGCTATCCGCCTTCCCTGGCCTGCCCCAAAAAATAGCAACGACGGTTTACTCTGTTATTTCTTCTTCCATAGACGTTTCCGGCTGCAGCAGTAAATCAATTTCCGCTAAATCCTCCTGCATCAAAACGCCTTTGTCCAGCCAGCCCGCCGCAAGCTGAATAATTTTATATTCCGGCTCGTTTCCGATTGCCTGCTTTAATCCTCTTAAAATAAAATCTCTTAAATTAAACATGTTTCTTTACTCCTTTCTTTTTATTCGACAGCGCCCAGCGCAGTCAGCGCATTTTTCATTTCTTCTAACACTTTGTTTATGTCCTGCACATATGTCATTTCATGCTTGCCGCTTGCACCTGTGGTTTGCAGATGAAATGATTCTCTCGGGAAATCAATCCCCAAAAGCGCTTTTCCTATTTGCGTTTCTGTTATATCCGTTTCAACCGGTGTTTCAAGCGGATACCAGATATACGCGCCCTTTTCAACAAGCAAATCTTTAATAACCGCCACGTCTGTTCCATACGATTTTTGTACTTTAAAATACATCATATTTCTTGAAATTCCAATACAAGACTTTTCGTAACCAAATGTATATCCCTTGTCAATTGGGAGCACGTTGCAATACCCATAATACCAATTTTCCGGAATACATGGCGGATCCCCTGCATGAGTAATCTTCATTCGATATCTTTCAACGCTTTCAAAACCCCCTCCGGCATATTCGATAGGACTGCTTTGCGTAAATGTATATTTATGATATCTTTTTATATGTTTTACGGTCTTTTGCGTGTAATCGACTTCTATACTGTCATAAATCCCGTTTGCCTGTGCACTGCTGTAATTGCCTTTTAGTTCATATGCGCTTAAATCCATTGTGTTTGAAAAATCTGTTCCGGTTGCTGTAAAATTTTGCGTAAAAGAAACGTCCACAGGGTTTTCAATTGACGGCTCGCCTGTATAGGAAAAGCCGCCGTTTATTATGAGTTTCTTTACAACCCCAATGCTGTCAGCTACTGTTATTGTCTCGCCTGTTTTGGTTGTTATAGGCTGATTATTCAGCAGAACTTCTATATTTTTAATTGCCTGATCCGTATATGTATTGGCTTTTGTCAATGCTTCTTCCGCTTGAACACCCGCATCATGATTTGCCTGCCTAAATCTTCCGTCAAGGTTCGCCATGTACGTAACATCCGCATACGTAGCTTCTGCATACGAATCATATATCGTTATCTTGTTCGCATTTGCCATTTCAGATAAAAAAGCGTCATTGTTTATACTTTGATAGTAATCATCTTCTCTGTACCATTCTATCGTGGCGCTGCCAGGATCAAAAATAATATAATCATTTCCGGAAAATCCATTCGGCATTTTAATGTTTGCAAGGGTTCCAATGTCATCCCTTATTAACAATGTCAACGGCGTTCCTTCATAAACCGGATAATTGTTCGCATAAAAAACGATTTTAGTAATGCCGCCAACAGCACCGGGCAGTTTTTGCCCGTCAAATTCGCCTGCAAAATCCACTCTTTGTGTAACGGATCCTTTAATAGAATCGTCCGTATATTTTTTTGCACTTTCTAACGCACTTTCAGCTTCGCTTTTAGCAACATCTTTTGCAATATCCAATGCATAACTTGCAGCATCGTCTGCATACGCCAACGCCTTGGTTAAATTGGCATGAATCATACCGTTATTATCCTGAACAATCAGCGCTGTTTTATCCATATTTACGCCTTCCGTGCTGGTACAGCAGACTACGCCGCCTCCGCCGGTAATATATCCGCCGGCATCTTTTGCCCACATTCTGACAGAAGGCACCGTATTTGCCATTTCTTCCTGCGGAATTTGATATAAATTGCCTGCATCTATAATCTTGGGCATTTTTGCGCTTATCTGCTTATCACGCGTATCCATTTCTGCCAATAAATTATCCTCTGCCGTCTCTATCGCTTGATTGGCATATTCTCTTGCCGGGCTTAGTATTGCTGTGTCAATATAACTTTCCGGCAAAGCCTGTTCTACATTTGTCCAAGTCGGTGAAGGCAGATAAAATGGATAATCTCCCTGCATTTGAATACGTTCAAACGCATGATTTAAATCATCTATCGACAGAATAGTTTCTCCAAACTGGCTGCATTGCTCTGTTTCGAACCAAAACCTAAAACCGCCGCTGATTTCAGTCACATCTGAAACCACAACATCTATGTCCTTTGAAACATCATTATTATCCGGCACAAACCTGAAACCAAACACACACTTTTCATCTGTCGGATTTGGAATATTTAATATTAGAAATGTTTCGGCGCGTATATCCAGAAATGCTTTGTCTTCCTGTGTTCCGACACCGAATACGAATAAATCATTTTGATTAAAGGGTGCTAAAAAAGGTTCTGATAAATAACGCATCTCATAGTTATCACCCGTCTTCTGTAACGTCAGCAGCTTACCTACATCTGCTTCCTCTCCTACCGGAAGCGTAAATTTTGCTTGTTCTTCAAACGCGGTTAATACTTCTGTGCTTTCTTGAATCTTTTCATTCAGAACAGCAATTCGTTCATTTGCCTCCTGTGCCGCGGTATCTGCATTTTTTTTTGCTTCCTCTGCCGCCGCCGCTGCAGTCTTGGCATAAATTGCCTGCGTTTCTGCAAGCTCAGTCTTATCATTTTCTGTAATTGCTGCTGTTTGTGTTAGTATCTATTTGGATTGTGCAGAATCTG
>CALXJH010000212.1 GCA_944388555.1 uncultured Clostridia bacterium | reverse complement strand
AAAAAAAGGAGAAAAGGTATTTCTCCTGGGTGCAAACGGATGCGGCAAAACCACGTTGTTTCATTTGCTGACCGGTCGGCTTAAGCCGGATAAAGGTATGATTAAAAAAGGTGCACGGGTGGAGATTGCGTATTACGATCAGCACCAATCTGATTTGAGTCCGCAAAAAACAATTTTTGAGGAGATAGCAGACGCTTTTCCAGCATTGGACAATACCACAATCCGCTGTGCGCTGGCTGCGTTTTTATTCACCGGAGAAGATGTTTTTAAACAAATTGCATCGTTAAGCGGCGGAGAACGAGCAAGAGTTTGTTTAACTAAGCTGATGCTTTCAAAGGCAAATTTTTTGCTTCTGGATGAACCGACAAATCATTTAGATATACCATCAAAAGAGGCTCTGGAAACCGCACTTGCTGGTTATGACGGCACTTTATTTATTATTTCACATGACCGTTACTTTATCAACCGTTTGGCCAGCCGCATCTATGAGCTTACACCCGAAGGCATGCACGCTTTTAATGGTGATTATTCGTACTATTTGGAAAAAATAAGCCAGCGAAAAGATCCGCAGCAGCAAAAGCCAAAAGCAGGCGGAGAGCAGTACCGGCGCAACAAAGAAGCAGAAAGCCAAAAACGTAAAATGCAAACGAAAGTAAAGCGCGCAGAAGAAAAAGTCGCAGAGCTGGAAGAAAAAAGCAAAATGCTGCAGCAGCAGCTTAGCTTGCCTGAAACGGCTGAGGATTACCAGAAATTGATGGAAATTACTACTGCGTTAGAGCAAACGGATAAAGCATTAGAGCAGAGTATGGCAGAATGGGAAGAATGTTTGCAGGCGTTGGAGGAAATGTCTTGACAGGAATAGACAAAAATTGTATAATAATATATAAATATGGAAATAGGAGGCAGAGTTATGTTAGTATCAGCAAGCGAAATGCTTAAAAAAGCAAAAGAAGGCAAATATGCCGTTGGACAGTTCAATATTAACAATCTGGAATGGACAAAGGCAATTCTTTTGACAGCGCAGGAAAATAATTCACCGGTTATCCTTGGTGTATCTGAGGGCGCCGGAAAGTATATGTGTGGTTATCATACTGTTGTAGGCATGGTAAAAGGCGCTATGCAGGATTTAAATATTACCGTTCCGGTAGCCCTGCACTTGGATCACGGCAGCTATGAAGGTGCGAAAAAAGTGATTGAAGCAGGATTTTCTTCTGTTATGTTTGACGGTTCGCATTATGGTATAGAAGAAAACGTAGAAAAAACAAAGGAGATTATCCGTCTTGCAAAAGAAAAAGGGTTATCTGTAGAAGCAGAAGTTGGCTCTATCGGCGGTGAAGAAGACGGCGTCGTAGGTGCCGGAGAAGTGGCGGATCCTGCTGAATGTCAGCGTATTGCAGAGCTTGGCGTGGACATGCTTGCAGCTGGCATCGGAAATATTCACGGTAAGTATCCAGCAAACTGGAAAGGCTTAAACTTTGATGTATTAGCTGAAATCCAAAAAAGAACAGGAACAATGCCTCTTGTTTTACATGGCGGTACTGGTATCCCAGCGGAAATGATTCAAAAAGCAATTTCCTTGGGCGTTTCTAAAATCAATGTAAATACAGAATGTCAGCTCTCTTTCCAGGAAGCAACAAGAAAATACATTGAAGCAGGAAAAGACTTGGAAGGCAAGGGCTTTGACCCAAGAAAGCTGTTGGCACCTGGATTTGAGGCAATTAAAGTTACCGTTAAGGAAAAAATGGAATTATTCGGCTCTGTCAATAAAGCATAATTTTAGTGATTGTATTTTATCGTACATTCTGCCTGTATATTAGACAGAATGTACGTTTTTTTGCGCTGATTCCTTGACAAACTTTTTTTGTTGTAATATAATTATACAAATATAAAGCTATTATTGTAAATTTAAACATCAAATTTATACTTTTCGTTTATGTGAGGCTGTATATGATTGAATTTGTAAATCCTTTCGAGCTCAAAAAACTGCAATATTTTCACTGCTTTTTATTTCCAACCGGACATGTTTTTGACGGACATACGCACGATTCAATCGAAATAAATATAGTGTTCAAAGGCATTATGGAAGTTACATGCGGAAACAGCGTGCTTACGGCTAAAAGCGGAGATTTGGTGCTGATAAAACCCGGATTGTTTCACAAAAACCGTGTTCTGAGTGTTGAACCGTGCGAATTGATGGCAATGCACTTTTTTTCCGACGATATTAAATTTGAAAAAGGACAGTATCAGTATCAAATGGATAACAGCTGTATACAGATTGCTAAGGAATTTGTAAAAGAGATGCGGGAAAAATGTAATATGGATTATTGGGGAACGAGTGGAGAAATCACATTCGTTGCCAAAAAATTATTCGAAGTTCTGATGCTGAAAATAAAGGAAAAGAAAAACCAACCTGATTTTTCAGAGGACAGAGAATCTATGATTTATCGTAAATCTGTAAATTTTATGAACAGGAATTTAAACAAGAATGTTACCGTATCGGAAGTGGCGTCAGCCGCGGGTGTTTGTGAAACCATTTTGAAACGCGTATTTTCAAAATACACAGGTCAAAGTGTGATTGCATATTTTACGCATCTGCGTGTAAATAAGGCCAGAGAACTGCTGCGAAACGGATTGAGCTGTGCAAAAGTCAGTGAGCAGATGGGATTTTCTTCACAGGCATATTTTTCGCGGTGTTTTAAAAAAAATTGCGGTGTACTGCCTTCCCAGATTGACGGATAGAAAAATAGCAATATGCTAAAGCATATTGCTATTTTTTGAACATAAAGAAGACGGCGCCTAAAATACAAATAAATGCGAAAAGATAATTGATGGTGAATTTTTCTTTTAAGAATAATACTGAGAAAAATGAAAAAACAGTCAATGAAATAACTTCTTGAATTACTTTTAATTGTGCAGTGGTGTAATATTGACTTCCTATACGATTCGCCGGCACTTGAAAAATATATTCAAAAAAGGCGAGAGACCAGCTTACTAAAATGACTAACCAAAGCGCAGTAGATTTAAATTTTAAATGACCATACCATGCAAAAGTCATAAACAAGTTGGAAATAACCAACAGACCAATGGGTAAAATGGCGTTCAGCATAAAATCAATCCTTTCTGTATGTAAAATTGTTATGAATCTTGATAGACACCGTTTAACAGTATATCGCTTTTTACTGAAAAATGCAAGTATCTATTTATGAAAAATAAAAAAAGACACGTGATGCGTGTCTTTTTATTCACCAGTTAAAGTAACCTCTGTGAAATCGTGATGCACAGCAGGAAGAAATACATTTAAAATATCAGCCGTGCGGATTTTCAGGCTCGAAGTGTTTACGCATGGGTGGCAGCCAATAAAAGGATCTTTTAGGATATCTTTGTCTATGAGCAGAGTGACGTGATTTTCTGTATCGTTCATCAGTCCCATAATACTTACCGATCCGGGTAGGGTATTCAAATACTTTTGCATATCCTCCTTCCCGGCAAACGAAAGCCGTGCACTTCCAATTTGAGAAGAGAGCTCTTTGGTTTTAAAAGGTTTGTCGCCCGGCATCATGAGCAGATAAAAACGCGTTTTTTGCCGGTTGCATAAAAACAAGTTTTTACAAATGATGACATTTAAAATTTTGTCTATCTCGTTGCAGGCTTCCATGGTATCTGCTTTTTCATGATCTGTGCGCTGATAAGCAATGTGTAATTTGTCTAAAAGATCATATACGGCAATTTCTTTCTCTTGTCGATTTTTGATATCTGTCGGACGGCCTTGTTGTAATTCTATATGCATGTATTACAATCTCCTTGCGTATCAAACTGCGTATTTTTGTTTATAGGCTTGATATTGCGTTTCAAAACTTACATCGTGATGGAAGTTATGTAAATATTCATGTGTATCGAAAGAATCGTTGGCAACTTCTATCAGACAAACCGCAATATTGGAACAATGATCCGCAATACGTTCGTAATTCGTCAAAATATCCGAAAAAACGAAGCCTGTTTCGATGGTACACTCGTTTTTTTGCAGGCGCTGAATGTGTCGGTTTTTCAGTTTCGCCTTTAGTTTATCTATCACTTGTTCTAACGGTTCGATTTTTGCAGCAACTTCCAAATCGTTATTTACAAACGCAGTAGTTGTTAGTTCTAATATTTCGTTAATTGCAGCTGTCATGACTGAAAGTTCTTTTGTTGCGCTTTCGGAAAATACAATTTTCTTATCATGGATTTCTTCAGCCGAATCTACTAAGTTTACCGCATGATCACTCATTCGTTCAAAGTCGCCAATGGAATGCAGAAGATTGGAAATTTGATGGCTGTCTTCATAGCTAAGGCTTTCACGGCTCAGTTTGACCAGATAGGTTCCTAATTTATCTTCGTAACTATCAACTTTTTTTTCGGTTTTCATGATGGATTCGGCAGTTTTTTCATCATAGTGGGAAATTAACTGCATTGCTTTATCCAATGTATCTCTTGCAATAAGCAGCATTTGTACACTTACTTTTCGTGCTTGTGACACAGCTACCGCCGGAGTTTCTAATAAACGTTCATCTAAAAGCTGAATTTCGCCTGTATTGTTTTTGTCAGAAATTACAAAGTAGGCAAGCTTTTCTAACTGTTTTGTAAACGGCAGCATAATCAATGTGGAGAAGACATTGAAAGTGGTGTGTACAGTCGCAATACCCGCTTCATTGATAGTATCATTGATGAACGAAAAATGAATAATGGCATGCGCTGTATAGAATACAAGCAGGAAGGTGATTGTTCCGATGATGTTAAAACACAGATGTACAATTGCTGCGCGTTTCGCGTTTTTATTTGCGCCGATGGAAGAAAGAATTGCTGTGATACAGGTACCGATATTTTGTCCCATGATAATGGGAATTGCATTTGCATAAGTGATTGCACCTGTTACCGAGAGCGCCTGTAAAATTCCGACAGAGGCAGAAGAGGATTGAATGATAGCCGTTAATACAGCGCCTGTTAAAACACCCAGCAGCGGGTTTTTAAATAGCAGCAGCATTTGCTGAAATTCAGGCACGTCTTTTAAGGGTTCTACTGCGCCTGCCATCATGTTCATGCCAATCATTAAAATGGCAAAGCCCAGCAAGATGGATCCTGTATATTTGCTTTTTTCACGCTTGCTGAACGAAAGAATAATACCAATAAAAGCAAATACCAATGAAAAATTCGCCGGTTTGAGCATATTCATTAAGAAACTGTCACCCTGGATACCCGTTAAGCTTAAAAGCCAAGCAGTAACAGTCGTGCCAATATTAGCGCCCATAATGATGCCGATGGATTGAGACAATTTCATTAAACCAGAGTTTACAAAGCCGACGACCATAACTGTTGTAGCAGAAGAACTTTGAATTACGGCAGTTACTAATGCGCCAAGCGCTACGCCTTTAATTGGGTTAGAAGTCAGATTTTCCAAAATGGACTTCAATCTGCTTCCGCTGCGATTTTCCAGACCCTCTCCCATAATATTCATACCAAATAGGAAAATAGCAAGTCCACCAAGCAATGATAAAACTGAGAAAATATTCATTTCTAAACCTCCTGCTTTTGAAAAATCAAACATAGACTTACATATTTTAGCATATTTATGTAAAAACAACAGCAAATCTATGTAAAATCTGTGTAAAATTTATGGTTTGTCTACAGAAAAAATTTATAAACGAAACTGTTCTTTGTATTTCTGATAATTTTCTGTAAATTGAGGATCTCCGTCGTTTCGAAGGTGGTTTAAGTACTCATGTGTTTCAAGAGAATCGTTGGCTATTTCTAACAAACAAACTGCAATATTGGAACAATGATCCGATGCGCGTTCGCAGTTTGCAAGTAAATCTGCAAAAATAAAACCCATCTCAATTGTGCAAAGATTTTGCTGCAAACGTTCTATATGATTGTTTTTTATTTTCATTTTTAATCGATCAATAATCTCTTCTAAGGGTTCAATTTGTTTGGCAAGTTCTAAATCATTTTTCTGCAATACCTGCGCAGTCAGAGCGATAATTGCGTTGACTGCATCTGTCAGAACCGCAACTTCATGTTGTGCGTCAGCCGAAAAAACAATTTTCTTTTGATGCATTTCTTCTGCTGCCTTTAATACATTGACCGAGTGGTCAGAAATTCGTTCGACATCACCGATGATATGCAGGAGTTTTGCAACGTCGCGGCTCTCATCTTTAGAAAGAGATTTTGAAGCCAGTTTAACGCGATATGAACTTAATTTATCTTCGTATGCATCTACAGTATCTTCGCTGCTTCGTATACTTTGTGCGGTTTGTTCATCGTAAGATTCAAGTAATTTTGTTGCACTTTTAAATCCGTGTTGTGACAGGGAAACCATTTGATTTAGCAAGTCCCAGCATTTTTCAATGGCGAAAGAAGGCACAGACAAAAAACGCTCGTCCAATGCAGCAAAAGCATTGCTTTTTACAGGCTTTTTTTTCTTTTATGCTTAGGCATGCGAGGCGTTCTATTAAATTACATAGCGGCAAAAGAACAATAGTGGAAAGTAAATTAAACAGTGTATGTATAACAGCAATTGAAAAAACGGTTGCCTGTTCATTCATAAAAGGAAATTGAAAAATAGCATGAAGCGCGTAAAAGATTGCAGCGATTATAATGACACCAATGAGTTTGATATACAGGCAGGAAAGGGCAACACGCTTTGCGCCGGTGTTCGCGTTAATTGCAGATAAAATGGGCGTTATGGTTGTGCCTATATTCTGCCCTAAGATAATAGGCAAAGCAGTAGAAACAGGAATAATACCGGTTAAAGAAAGTGCCTGAAGGATACCAATTGAGGCAGAGGAAGACTGGATAATGGCTGTTAAAACAGTTCCTGAAAGGATCCCCATCATTGGATTGGAGAACATAATCAAGATGCGTCCGAAAGCGGGGCTTTCTTTTAGGCCTTCCATCGCGCTGCTCATGGTTTCCATTCCAAACATTAAGACCGCAAAACCAATTAAAATGGATCCTAAATTTTTGCGTTTATCCTGTTTGGAAAACATAATCATTACAACGCCGATGCAGGCAAGCACAGGTGTAAAGGAAGTCGGTTTAAAAATCTGCACCCAGAAACTTTCTCCGCTGATGCCCGAAAGACTCAGTAACCAAGACGTAACGGTAGTACCAACGTTTGCACCTAAAATAATGCCGATCGTTTGGGATAATTTCATGATACCTGAATTTACAAATCCGACCAGCATAACGGTTGTAGCGGAAGAGCTTTGAATAATGGCGGTAACAGCAAATCCTAAAAGAAATCCTTTGAATCTATTGGAAGTCAAACGCTCTAATATGGATTCTAATTGACCGCCGGAGAGCTTTTTTAAGCCATTTCCCATTTCATCCATACCATATAGGAAAAGAGCTAGTCCCCCAATCAGTGTCAAAAACGAAAAAAATTCATATATAACTCCGTAACCTTTCCGCATATATGCTTCTAACCCTATTTGTATAACCCACGCAAATATACCAAATTATTAGATAAAACATGTTTTATGACGCTTTGCAATGATTTATAGCAAGCGATGTCGAACAATAAAAAAGCAGCATGTGCTGCAGAATATGCGTTTGTTATGGCCTAAGTTGCATCTATAAATATTTTATTATAAAAAGAAAGGGTTGTCAAGAACTTTTGTTTGTGCTACAATAATAATAGTGTCGTTAATTAAAGAAAGGAAGACAAAATATGGCACAGGACAATACATTTTTAGGGACAGAAAAAATAGGAAGTTTAATGTTTAAATTAGCCCTACCGTCTGTAGCGGCACAAATGGTAAATATGCTGTACAATTTGGTTGACCGTATCTATATCGGACATATTCCGGAAGTCGGCGCTTTAGCCATTACAGGCGTTGGTGTTTGTGCGCCTGTTATTATGCTTATTTCCGCATTTGCCTCACTGGTTAGCATGGGAGGCGCACCGCATGCATCTATTGCGATGGGGAAGGGCGATCAAAACACAGCTGAAAAAATTATGGGGAATTGTTTTGGCTTGCTGCTGGCTATTGCGGTGTTGCTTACTGTGTTTTTTTCAATCTACTGCCGTCCGCTTTTGCTTGCGTTCGGTGCTAGTGAAAATACCATTTCTTTTGCGGTATCTTACATGCAG
>CALXJH010000211.1 GCA_944388555.1 uncultured Clostridia bacterium | reverse complement strand
AACACAGAAGTTAAGCTCCTTAGCGGTTAAGATACTTGGCTGGAGACGGCCCGGGAAAACGACACATCGCCGGAACTTTAAAGAAGAACACATTCTTATGAATGTGTTCTTTTTCATTTTGACTTTTACTTTCGCCAAACAGCAAATTTTTATTCTCTGTATTGGATTACATTATATTGCACCGTCCATTTAAATTTTTGGATTGTTTATTCAAATCTTTAACTGTAAGCCAAAACGCCTGCGAATTTAAATGTTGCCTCTTTTTTAAAACGCTCTGCATCAAAATCGTTTATGTATTAAACTTTGCAGGCAGGATGCATTTTATACTATCTAACGTGCATAGCTATTCCTTGCGCTTTTTATTTCATTTAAAGATATTTGCTTTTTAAACAAATATGCGTTAAGAGGCTTAAAATGCCTTCTATGAGAAATGATTCACAAGACAACGGGTTCACACATATAAAATATCATTAAGAGCTTAAAATCGGCTAAAATTTATTATTATTTGCGTGGTTTGATTTTTAGCTTTGCTTGTCCTATGGACATAAAAAAACAATTGTATAAATATGCGCGGGTATATATTGGAAAGCAGCAGACCGCATATGATAGAAGAAGCAAAAATATTTTTTATAAAAAACTTTTTAATCAATGAAAAGGACGTCAATACATAGGGTATCTGACGTCCTTACTTTATTTATATGCAAATGAAAAATGTGCGTAAATATTTATTTTGTTTTAAATTTAGTCGCCATCGTTTTTAAATCTCGATAATCGTAGATGGAAAATGCCTGGAAGCAACAATTAAATTCTTGGCGGCTTCAAGGAATCCGGCACGCGAAAGTGCGTTTAAAGTGGTATTATATGCGATTTCTTCGGTATTGTTTTCTGCGCTTAAATGACCCAGCATAATTTTTTTTGTGCCCTTGGAAGCAAGCCAAACAGCCAGGTGAGAAGCGTCTGTATTGGGCAGGTGCCCGTAATCCGATAGAATACGTCGCTTCAGCTCCGGGGGATAGGCGCCATGCTTGAGCATATGCAAATCGTGGTTGGACTCAATGAATGCAAAATCAGAGCCGGCAATGGTATGTGTCATAGCCTGCGTAATGATCCCGGTATCGGTTGCAACGCATATTTTTTTACCGCTGCCTTCTATAACAAAACCATGCGGATCACATGCGTCATGGGATAGCTCAAACGGAGTGACGCGAAGGTTTCCGACGGTAAATTGTGTATTCTGAATAAAACAAAGCTTGTCTTGCGGTATGACGCCGACAGAAGTCGGAAGCGCGTGATAAGTGCCAGGTGTAATATAGATGGTTTTTTTATACTTGCGCGACATCACGCCAATTCCTTTGGTATGATCAATATGTTCATGCGTAACTAAAACGCCGGTTACATCTGCAATATCTATATTATATATGGAAAGTCCGGATTCTACCGCTTTTCCGCTTAAACCGCAGTCAATCAAAAGGGAAGAATTTCCATCCTGCACATACAGACAATTTCCGCTGCTGCCGCTAGCAATTGAAAAAAATTTCATCTGTCTAAAATCTCCTTGGTTAATTTTCGATTTGCTTAAAATTGGACATGGCTTGTATGGGCGCATAAATTTTTCCGTTTGTATAAAGCAGCGGAAGGGTTATGTCCGTCCAGGACATGTTTTCAAAATGACCTGTTGTGACTTGTGTTACGAATTCCAGGCGCTTGTTGTCCTGCACAAGAGGCGTGTAGCCTTCTTCCGAAAGCGCATATACCATAGCAGATTGGGAGGGGTAATTTTCCAAATTCATATCTACTTTGTATGTGTGCTGCTGGTTATCTATAGTTAGTTCGATCGTGTCATTTTGTACTGTTAGGTCGCCCTTTGCGGCTTTTGCAAGATCTTTTAGAGGCAGATACATCCACATCCCGTCTAAAATTGCGTCTTGAATTTCTGTTACAGTGCCGTCTACGCTAACGGTTGCCGGCACGATCGGCACAGGCCGGGGCTGGTGTCCTATGGTGTAAACGGAGCCTGCGTCGCTTTGCGCCGGAACAAGCTGCATGATTTGAATGTTTCCGTATTCATCTATGCGAACCAAGAGTGTTTGAGCCTGATAGGTACACAAAATCTCAAAGGCTTGTTGGCTTACCTGTACCTTTTGCACAGCCAAATCCGCTGTATCCAGCGGTGCAGTTACAATTCCGTTTACATAGCCGTCATAGGCAATGTATTCGCCGATATCTGTTACAATGTATGGCGCGGCTTTTGAAATGCTTTTGAGCTTGCTGCCGCCTGAGAGCAAAATATATGAATCCGTTTCATAGGTTTGCGGCGCGTTTCCGGTTTCCTGCTGCATTTTCAGCGTTTCGGATTGTATAAGCGTATTTAAATCGGGTTGCTGCACTGGAGGAAGCTGCGCGTAACATTCGGACAGCGTTTCGATATCCCAGTTTACAATATAACGTTTATACGTTTTCAGCGAATAATCACTGGTAGTGTTTTGATGCGGCGCTGTTACACCTGCGGCATAGGCTTTTCCGATTACTGGGCCGTCTTCGATCTGCCAGCGTATGGGATAAGCATATGCGTCTTCCGGCAGGCGGGCAATTATTTTGGGACCGCCGTAAGTTACAGATGAATTTTCGCGCAGCGTAAGTACGCCGTTTTCCTGTATTTCATTTATCGGAAAGACGGTGTGTCCTGCGGCATAAAAAATCGACGCAATTTTATCTGTCGTATCATAAATAGGGCGCAGCGTAATGGTACGATTTTCAGCGTCCCATTTGTAGGTCATACAGGTTGGGGAAGTTTGATTCTGCGTTTCATCCGCCGCGATGTCTTCTATCGCTACGGCAGTAACGCCGTTTAGTGTAAAGCAGGGAACAGGCACCCCGTTTATCGTTGTTGTGATGTCTGAAGCGTAAATTTCACCCGCTGTCTGACCGACTGTACCACGGGTGATGTCGGTATCCGGCTGGTGTTCGTATGTATTGGTTTTTACAAAGGCATATAGCGTGCGGCTTTTATCGTCATAGCCAACGATAAATCCATATCGTGTTAAATCTTCTACTACAATAGCTGTTTTTCCGTCCAGCGCGTAAGCGCGGATAGGAGCATCATCTACATAGGCGAGGATGTCGGTTGTGTATATTTTGCCGATAGGTGTGCCGATTTCGGCAGCATCCGCAGCAGAGACTGAAAAGGATAGAACAAGACCGAGAAGCAGAATAAATACTGTTTTACGCAAGATAAAGCGCCTCCTTAAAAATACCGGGCGGCAAATTGCCGCCCGGCTGGTTTTATTGTTTCTGCAAAGTGTTGTACAATTTGACAGCAGTCATACAACAAAAATTAAGTTTTGTTTGTATGCTTACTGTTGCCAAAGGTACCAGCTTTTTAACCGAAGCAGTTTGGGACAATCGTTTTCAGTATGTGGAAGAGTTAAATCGTTTCGGCTCAAAAATCACTGTCAACGGAGATACGGCAACCATAGAAGGTGTCAGCCGTTTAAACGGCGCAAATGCACGGTGTACCGATTTGCGCGGCGGGGCGGCAATGATTATGGCAGCTATTATGGCAAACGGTTCATCTGAAATATATAATTTAAACCACGTTGACCGCGGCTATGAAAACTTTGAAGAAAAACTGCGCGCACTGGGTGCAGATATCAAACGCGTACAAGATT
>CALXJH010000210.1 GCA_944388555.1 uncultured Clostridia bacterium | reverse complement strand
AGAGCCCCCTGCACCTGAAGAGCGTAATCCAATCTCAATATCCGTCTAAATTCAGGAATATTTTCATTTAATGTATTGCGAAAAAACAGAGAACTTGTCGCAACAAATCCTCCTCCTCCTGTTATTACATCGCGCGCAGGTATAATACATTGCTGATTTGATGGTGAGATTTTATGTACATATTCTTTTGTGGCGCTCTCCATAAGCCATGTTGCATGTGCGCACATATCCACTTCAGGATGTGCCTCCATAGCATCATACTGCTTTTGAAGTTTTAAAGGATCTAACCAATAATCGTCTCCCTCACATGAGGCACGGTATTTTCCCCTTACATGGGGCAGTATGGCATTGAAAAGAGCACTTCCGCCCTTAGAATATTGATTTTCATTTTCATATATCGGTTTAATAATATTTGGATATTTTTTCTCATATTCTCGGATAATATCCGCAGTTTTATCTGTAGACGCGTCGTCATGCACTAAGACTATAAATTTAAAATTTGTCTTCTGCATAACAAAACCTTCCAGCGCCTCTCTTATGTAAGGCTCATGATTGTATGTGCAACACACTACGGTGACCTCTATATCATTATCCGCATTTTTTTGTGTGTTGTTTTCTGCACTAACAACCGTATTGTTATCCATGCTACACTACAACTCCTCTCGAATTTTGCTTTTCGTCAAGACACTGCATTTTTTTGTGCTTCATTGCGCTTGTATTATATATTATGTGACTATTATGTGCAGTTACCTGTAAATACTTATTACCACATCAAAAAGTTGCCTGCACTTGTCATTTTTTGGCATAAAATACAGTTCATTCTTTTTAAATATCTATTTTAATATCTGATTAAATCTACGTATTTTACGATTCAAAACACAAATAAAGATAAGGGTATTATATCTTTTTCTAAGTAAAAGTTTTCCGAAATATTTATATACAAACGGAAATGAATTTAAATCAACCTTGTCCTTTATATATTGTTTATAAAAATCATCCAGCAGAAAATCTTTAAAAAAAGATATTTTTTCTCTGTTTTTGCAGCCTTTTAAAGCAGCTATGGATCTAAAATTTTTTAGCATCAGCAATATAAGGCACAGCGGCCTCTTCTAAATAATTCCCGGCGCCTGCATAGTCAATCCCATACGCACGCAATGCGTTTAGCGTTGAAGAAAAGCCTGCCGTCCCCTGGTCCATGATATGGTTATTTGCTAAAGTAAGCAGGTTAACACCCAATTCTTTAATGCCTGCCGTGGCAGAAACCGGCGCGCATAAATTCGGTCCGTTTTTCTCGATAGGCGTTTTCTCATCTGCAAGCGGCGTTTCCAAATTAAAGACACGAAAATCCGCAGAGTTTAAAATATACATAAGCTCTCTGCCTAAAAGCGCTTCCATATCTCTGTTATTAAAAAGGTCTATATTACTGCTTGTTGGCACTAAGTCTGCACCGATTACCAGTTTCATTTTTCGTCTCCTATGTATGCAATTCGTCTCCTATGTATGCAAATAAAATGTTTCTCTATTGAGCTGCATGCAAATCTATTAAAGCTCCTAGTTTTTCGTCCCATTCATCTGAATTAAACGGCATCATTCCACAACAAGGTGAAAAAGTTAACACAGAAAAATAGATTTGACCTTTGATTTGATATAAATCAACTCGCAAAAACGGCATATTGAAAGATAGTTTTTTACATATCTCAAGCATTTGATCAAACATCTCTGGCTTTGGAGGCAATTGTTCATGCTGCATATAATCAGTTCTGTAAAATTCCATTTTTTTCCAATCCAATGAGACAAATGAAATTCTTGCTGTTTTACAATTATCAAGCCCTGTGGATACATATAAGAACTTTGGTTCTCCGTTAAAACAATAAAACTTATAATCAATCATTCCATCTTGTTTTGATTGTTTATCTTCCATATAGCGTTCAGCTATTATCTTGCGCTTAACATCTTTATACGGCCATTCTCTGCCATGTTTATAGAAGTTCTGCCTCAGGCCCTTTTTTAATTCTTTTTTTACTTGCTCTATATTAAGCGTTGACTTGTCCTTGCATATACACATACCAAGACCGGAATTATGGTTGCATTTAAGCACAAATTGATCCGGCAGCGCATTAAAATTAATCTCCTCGGGAGAATCCCACACGCCAAGCAATGGGATTAAATATTGTTCGCCTATTTTGTCCGCAATATATTTACGCACTGCAAACTTGTCTACCATAACGGTATATTCGGGTTTTCTGTCATGCAGTTTTAACCACTGAAGTTTTTCGTTAAATGTCACCGGATTTTTCAAGTTTAATTTTTTGCCTATTCTTAAACGGTAAACCATTTTAAGATATAATGAATCTGGCAACCACTCGCAGATACGAAAGGATAATATATACAAGAATAAAAGTTGCGGTTTCTTTATTACTTTTAAAATTTTACGAGTCACTTTATCCCTCTTTTCTTCGATTTAAAAGCCAATGTACGCAAACTTATAAATATACATGGCCATTACATAAAAACAATTCTTTTTCATAGATATGATAAGGAAAAAGTATCTTAACATAAATAATATATCACATTTATGCAATAAAAGCAAGATTTTTATATAAAAAACACCTTCTTGCAGAAATTTTATACTTATTATTTTGTCTCAAACTTTTGCCCTGCGGTCCACCGTACTGTGTTATAATCAATTTTGCCATCCTTGGATCCGGATTTTTTATATGCACTGGATATTCCAGTTTCTTTTCATACTGCCACACTTATAAATCCTCCTTATTCATTCAAACATTTTTTCCCATGGCCATGGGTTATCTATCCATTCCCAGTATGTCGGGTTATTGCTTCCCGGTGTAAGCGGTCCATACTTTTCTTCATATTCAGACCACAGCTTTTGCCATTCTTTTTTGTAGTCATTAAAATAGGATATAGCGTTTGAATCATACGGATGCGTGTCCAGATACAAACCCAGATCAATCATGGTAAACTGAAGCGCCATAATCTGCTCCAGCATTTCATTTTTCTCCATTTCGCTGCCTCCTTGTAACATACGGCATATATAGCTCAGGGTAAATTGTACCGTTTTTTAATCCCTGCATTGGTTCAAATGTATCTCCGCCCACTTGCGGAACAACAAAAGCGGCTGCAAGCATTTTAGGTACAAAGCTTGAACCTTCACCGCAATTGCACTGGTCATTTTTATTAGCCATTCTCTCCAACCTTTCTGAAAATATTGTAACTTTTTGTTACAATATATATTATGTTGCTTGTTTAAAAATGTGAAACATCTTTCCTGTCGAAGATTGACAAACATTGGTAATTAAGATATACTAAATGTAGTAATAATTAAAAAACGGAGTACGTTATGAAACAACATTCAATATATCCAATAATTCTGCTGCTATGTTTTATTTTAACCTGTAATATTACAAATGTTTTTGCGCATCCAGGACGGACAGATAAATATGGAGGACATATGGACAACTCTACCGGCCAGTACCATTATCATAATGACGACGGCACCATTACTATCGCTCCTCGCCCGCAAGAAAATAAATCATCCTCTACACAGAAAAGCACTACTACACCTGCCAGTGGAAGCAACGCTGAAACAACTAATAAAACGGAGAATGATACACCCAAAACTACACAAGTGCCTTCTTCGCCCCAATCATCAGAATCATCAAAATCAGCAGAAAATACCATAACCGTAGATGGCTCAGCAAAATCTCTGCAAGAAAATGTTCAGGAAAAGATACAATCAGAAAGCACGAACGACACAACACCAGATGAACCTCCGGTTACATCTGAAACCACCCAGTCCAATCTGACACCTAAAAACTCTAAAAATTACATCGCCGTATCCTACACATCTCCTTTCCTCCAGTTTTGCAATCAACTATTATATCTTCTTTTTATTCTTGCACTAATTGGTTTTTGCACGGTATCTGCTCTATTGTGTAAATTGTTTCGAAAACTGGAAAAGAAAAATAACATTTGGGGAATCCTCCTGCATGTTCCCTATATCCTTTTCTTAATTCCCGGCTTTATAGGTGACAAACTTTTTACATTATATTTATTTTTAAGTAAAGAAAAAATGTAAGCAAAAATGCTCACATTTTTTGTTTCAACTATATGATTATTGTATCACATAATCTCCCTTGATCATGATCAAGCAATCTGTTAACGCCAAAGCGCCTCTTCCATCATCTTTCGGCACAATAAGCAGATGATTTGATGGCATGCCCGTACCATCCGGCAAATCTGTGCCATAGGTTACATCTGCAAGTCCGCCCATCTGTGTAGCGATAATTTGCGCCTGTCCCATTCTCAAGATCATTTCTGTACCACTTGAGCCAATCACTTTCTGTCCGGCACTCACCGAAACCACCTGAAAGCTCAGCTCCTGCTTTACCTCCGGCTTAAATATATCTTTCAAATAACTCAATGAAATTACCGGATCATCGTCGCTGCCGGGATTCGCCATAACCGTGTATGTAACGGTTAATCCTGTAACAATTAAAAGCGTAACCAAACAACCAATAAAAATTTTCTTCATTATTATCATCCTTTGCAATATCAAATTTCAACCAATCCAAAACTAATCACTAACGCTTCATTCACTTTGTGCATAACTTCCTTGTCGGCAATACCGATTTTTTCTTTCAGTCTTCTTTTATCTAAAGTCCTGATCTGTTCAAGTAAAATAACAGAATCTTTTGCAAGACCATATTTTTGTGCGTCAATTTCTATATGCGTAGGCATTTTCGTCTTATTGATTTGGGATGTAATTGCAGCAGCTATTACGGTTGGACTATATTTATTCCCAATATTATTCTGCACAATCAAAACAGGGCGCACACCACCTTGTTCCGAACCGACAACAGGACTCAAATCTGCATAATAGATCTCTCCTCTTTTTACAATCACGCTTTATTCACTCTCCGAAAGTTTTTC
This sequence comes from uncultured Clostridia bacterium, assembly GCA_944388555.1. Lineage (GTDB taxonomy): Bacteria > Bacillota > Clostridia > RGIG6154 > RGIG6154 > RGIG6154. The sequence goes on along the minus strand of CALXJH010000210.1, from coordinate 8,715 downwards.
CTCACAAAAGTCTAATACAGCATTATCGGCTTCCAAACACATTTCGGCATACTCTAAGTTAAATTCCGCCGTTTCTTTATACCCCTTAATTAACGCTTTGCGTTTTTCTTCTTTATCTTTTTCCGCCCTTTTTTTTAATGATGGCGGCAAACAACTGCTTTCACCTCTGTTTAACATAGCAATACCCTCTTATTTGTATTATGAACTCGGAACATTTCCTGCATTTATTATACCATTAAAACAGGGTATTGGTCAATAACAATAATATGTCTGGTTTTACAAAATGTTACAAAATACCCTTTTTCTTAAGCTTGCGTCCTCCTTTCGGACTTCCTAATAATCAGTTGATTTTACCGGTACCGAATCAGAATAAAATCTCCTGTATTTATATTCTTTACATATGTTTCCACAATCATACATTATTTTATTTAAAGTTTGCATACCAATCCATTTAAACTAAATGTTTATAAAATCTTTTTAAATGCCATGGGAATATTGCGAATAATGTCGGTTGCCATTAAGCTGTATACCGTTTTTTGCTGTGCAGCAATATCACCTGAAAGGCCGTGAATATAGCAGCCACAGACCGCGCTTTCATCCGGCTTAAGTCCCTGGGCAGCAAAGGCACCTATCATCCCCGCCAAAACATCTCCGGAGCCTGCTGTTGCCATGCCTACATTTCCTGTGGGATTGATATACAAACGGTTCCCGTCTGCAATAATGGTGTTTTCACCTTTTAATACAACTGTAACATTTTTATCCTGCGCAAACTGCGTGGCACATGCTGCTCTTTGTTCCTGCACTTTGCTGCTGGTTGTATGCAGCAGACGTGCCATTTCTCCCGGATGCGGCGTGACAATTATTTTGGACTTTCTGTTTAAATCCAAAAGTTCCATATGTTCAGAAATTACATTCAAACCATCTGCATCAATGACAAGCGTTCCGGAAAATGAAGTAATGATAAACTCTAAAATTTTTAAAAGTCCGGGACATATTCTAGCCCCCATACCTACCACAATCGTAGTTGCTTTGGGTAAAAAAGCCTTCAGTTCCTGTGCTGCTTTCAGCGAAAAAACACCCGCTTCATCAGATAGCGGCAGTGTCATACATTCGGTAGTCTTTATTGCTACAATATCAGAAATAGCATTGGGTACCGCAATGGTAAGCAGGCCGGCGCCTGTACGCAGGGCACTTTCACCTGCCATGCACACCGATCCGCTCATACCGCGGCTTCCGCCTATAATAAGCACATGCCCAAAGTCACCCTTGTTTTGATAAGACAACCGTTTTGGCAGCATAGCCCGGACTTGTTCTAAAGTAACCATCAGAGTTCCTCCACAAACACCACAGCCATCGCCATCAAATCAGAGTGAGATAGAGAAACATCGCATTCTATCTTACCGCTTAATGGCTTACACACAATAAACGGCTTATCATTTAAATCCCGTAAGATTTCTATTTCATTATAAGGCAGCACCTGACCGGAAGCCTTTATAAATGCCTCTTTTGCTGCAAAATTAACCGCTACCGTCTGCGGCGCAAACTTTTTCTTTTTCAGCATTTCCTGCTCGCGCAGTGAAAAAATACGCGCTATAAACCGCTCCTGCTCCTGCATAATTTTTTCTATTCTGCTGATTTCTAAAATATCGCATCCTATACCTTTTTTCATAATCATTCCCCTTTTCTGTTGTAATTGAATTATATTTTTTATAGTTTAAAAAATCTTGCTTGGCATAACTCTTTTAAAATGTTCTACAATCTTATCGTTGAATTTAACCGTTACTTTCATTATTCCAGCCTGTGTTTTAACAATGATAATATAATTTTCAGGTGCTTCTTTCTTTTCAGCTGCAAACAGTGTTTTTGCTGCAGTATATCCGTTTAAAACGTCGGTATTGGATTGTGGAACGATAGCAAGTACATCTTCTCCATTGATAGAAACAAGATTTTTTCTTTTTTTCTTACTCATAATTTTATCAATGATGATATCTTTATCCAAAATACAGTATTCAAATTCCAGATTAAAATTTAAAGAGAAAAAATAAGCCAAATATATTGCCGCAGCCGCACCAATTATAGCAAATCCCTTCAGAAACATAAATGACAGCACTGTTAGCACAAACGCCGCCGCAAACAATCCAAAAATTTTTGCGGTATCAGCAGAATCCCGCTCTTTTTTAACAAGATATTCAATAATATTTTCCAACTTTATGCATCTCCTTTAAATATATCTCTCTAATTTTTGTATTACCAGGCATGCAACAATCATTTTTATAATGTCGCCTGGCAAAAACGGCAGCACACAAGTTGCCAGCGCAGCCATCCATTCTGCTTGCATCACCAGCATGAACCAAACCGTTCCAATACTATAGCACACAGCAGTCGCCGTAATCATTGCCGCTGCTCTTAACCGCCAGCTGGAAGATTTTTCAAATACGTATCCGGATATAAACGCCATTACTATATAACCTAAAATATATCCACCGGTAGGCCCTGCCAATACAGCGATTCCACCTTTTAATGAAGCAAAAACAGGAACGCCAGCTGCTCCTAATACCACATATACCAACACAGACAACGTTCCGTATTTTGCACCTAAAACACCTGCACAAATAAGTATAGATAATGTTGCAAGGTTAATTGGCACCGAACCTATGGGTATTATAATTTGCGAAAAAATTGCGGTCAGCGCGGCAAATAAACTACAAAAAACAAGTTCTTTTGTGCGAATTTTCATAACATAATTGTCCTCCTAAGAATCTCTATATCAAGTAACTGTACATTTATAATAATTGTATCATATTTTTCATGCACCTGCAAGTAGTTTACAAAAAAAAGCACAGTTTAGATATCTAAACTGTGCTTGCATTGCTTTTACAGGTGTATTTATATTAATACATTCCCATACCGCCGCCAGGCATTCCTGCGCCAGCCGGTGCTGCAGCTTCTTTTTCCGGTTGGTTTGCTACAACACTTTCGGTTGTAAGAACGACAGACGCAACACTTGCTGCATTCTGAAGTGCACTTCTTGTTACCTTTGCAGGATCAACTATACCTGCTTGGATCATATCTTCGTATACTTCGGTGAGTGCATTAAAGCCAACGCCTTTTGGACTATTCATAATCTTGTCAACAATAACGCTGCCTTCCAAACCGGCATTTGCAGCAATTTGTTTAACTGGTTCTTCCAATGCTTTCTTTACTAAAAGAACACCCGTTTTTTCGTCACCAGCAGATACAGCAACCAATTCGTCTAATGCAGGGATTGCATTGATATATGCGGTGCCGCCGCCAGGTACAATACCTTCTTCTACTGCGGCTCTGGTTGCTGCCAGCGCATCTTCTATACGCAATTGCTTTTCTTTCATTTCCGCTTCTGTAGCCGCGCCTACACGAATAACCGCTACACCGCCTGAAAGTTTTGCAAGTCTTTCCTGCAATTTCTCACGGTCAAAATCAGAAGTTGTTTCTTCAATTTGTGTCTTAATCTGTCCAACACGCGCTGCTATTTCCTTAGAGTCGCCTGCGCCATCGACAATAATTGTATTTTCTTTCTGAATTTTAACTTGTTTTGCTCGACCTAATTGTTCTATTTTTGTCTCTTTCAAATCCAAGCCCAAATCATCTGTAATGACTTGACCGCCAGTCAAAATCGCAATATCTTCGAGCATTGCTTTTCTTCTATCGCCAAAACCAGGTGCTTTTACTGCAACACATGTAAAGGTTCCTCTTAATTTATTTACCAAAAGTGTTGCCAGAGCTTCCCCTTCAATATCTTCTGCTATAATTACCAATTTTTGACCGGCTTGCACGATTTGTTCCAAAAGCGGCAAGATTTCCTGTATATTGGAAATTTTCTTATCAGTAATTAAAATGTACGCATCGTCAATAACCGCTTCCATTTTATCTGTATCCGTTACCATGTAAGGAGAGATATAACCTCTGTCAAACTGCATGCCTTCTACAATGTCAGCGGATGTTTCTGCTGTTTTTGACTCTTCAACTGTAATTACGCCGTCATTGGTTACTTTTTCCATTGCATCTGCAATCAACGCACCAATTTCATCATCTGAGGCAGATACAGCTGCAACACGTGCAATATCTTCCTTGCCCTTTACTTTCTCACTATTTGCCTGGATGGTTTCTACAACTTTGTCTACTGCTTTAGAAATACCTTTTCTCAGCACCATCGGATTTGTACCTGCAGCAACATTTTTTATACCTTCATGAATGAGTGCTTGTGCAAGCAAAGTTGCAGTTGTCGTACCGTCACCGGCTACATCGTTTGTTTTGGTGGAAACTTCTTTTACAAGCTGTGCACCCATATTTTCAAAGGGATCTTCCAATTCAATTTCTTTTGCAATGGTAACACCGTCATTTGTGATTAACGGCGCTCCGAATTTTTTATCCAAAACAACGTTTCTGCCTTTAGGTCCTAATGTAACCTTTACGGTATCTGCAAGCTTATTTACGCCTTTTTCTAAACTCTTTCTGGCTTCTTCGCCAAATAAAATGTCCTTTGCCATCTTGTTCTACCACCTTTCTGAATTATTCAACGATTGCTAAAATATCGCTCTGTTTTAAGATTGTGTATTCTACACCGTCAAACTTAACTTCTGTTCCTGCGTATTTGCTGGTGATTACTTTATCTCCTACTTTTACTTCCATTTTTATCTCTTTTCCATCAACAACACCACCAGGACCAACAGCAACAATTTCAGCCATTTGCGGCTTTTCTTTTGCGGAGCCCGGAAGAACAATGCCGCTTGCGGTTGTTTCTTCTGCTTCTATCATTTTAATTACAACTCTGTCTGCTAAAGGTTTGATATTCATACAAATTCCTCCTTCATCGTTTTTAGCACTCACTAACCTTGAGTGCTAACAATATTATTTTACACCTTTTTCCTGATTTGTCAATACTTATTTAAAAAATTTTTTAACTTTTTTATAATTTTTTTATTTGGCGTGTAATAATTAGAAAAGTATATATACGCTTTCTGTTTCATTTTGAAATTTTGTCTTTTCACATACGACTTACACTATACAAAATAAAACTTTGTACAAAATGTCAATTTATCTACATTTACGCACTTGACACAATCTGTAGTATGTGTTATAATATGATACACCAACTTATAGTTATCAATCATAATCAGCCATGAGCTGAACAACATACAAATTAAGGAGGAGACAGCATGGACGCTGCATGGAGAAATTTTAAATCCGGGATATGGGAAAAAGAAATTGACGTGCGGGATTTTATTCAACGCAATTATACGCCCTACTACGGTGACGAACAATTTTTACAAGAGGCAACGCAAGATACAAAGGATTTATGGGCGCAGGTGATGGATCTTTCCAAAAAAGAAATGGAAGCCGGCGGTGTTCTGGATATGGATACAAAAATCATTTCAGGCATCACTTCACACGGCCCCGGTTACCTGGATAAAAGCAAAGAAAAAATAGTAGGCTTTCAAACAGACAAGCCATTTAAGCGCGCACTTCAGCCTTACGGCGGCATTCGTATGGCAGAAAAAGCATGTGCAGAAAACGGATACAAAGTAGATCCTGAAATCAGTGAATTTTTTACCGTTCACCGCAAAACACACAATGCAGGTGTTTTTGATGCGTACACACCGGAAATGCGTGCTTGCCGCTCTAACCATATCATTACCGGCCTTCCCGACGCATATGGCAGAGGAAGAATTATCGGAGATTACCGCAGAGTTGCACTTTACGGTGTGGATGCGCTGATTGCAGACAAAGAAAAGCAAAAAGCAACAACAAGAATTATTATGTATTCAGATGTTATCCGCGAAAGAGAAGAACTATCTGAACAGATTCGCGCATTGCAAGAACTCAAAAAATTAGGGGAAATATACGGTTATGACATCAGCGGTCCCGCAAAAAATGTGCAGGAAGCTATACAATGGCTCTATTTTGGATATCTTGCTGCTATTAAAGAACAAAACGGTGCGGCGATGTCCTTGGGCAGAACTTCTACATTTTTGGACATCTATGCTGAACGTGATTTAAAGGAAGGACTTTTTACAGAAACACAAATTCAGGAAATGGTAGACCATTTTATAATGAAACTGCGCTTAGTAAAATTTGCGCGCACACCCGAATATAATGCACTTTTCTCTGGCGATCCCACCTGGGTAACCGAGTCTATCGGCGGTATCGGCATTGACGGCAGACCGTTGGTAACCAAAATGTCATTCCGCTATTTGCATACGCTGCATAATTTAGGAACCGCGCCTGAACCCAATTTAACCATTCTCTGGTCTACCCGCCTTCCCGAAGCATTTAAACGTTTTTGTGCCAAAACTTCTATTGAATCATCCTCCATTCAGTACGAAAATGATGATTTGATGCGCGTTACACACGGCGACGATTACGCAATCGCGTGCTGCGTTTCCTCTATGCGCATCGGAAAAGAAATGCAATTCTTCGGTGCCCGTGCGAACTTGGCTAAATGCTTGCTGTATGCAATTAACGGCGGTGTAGATGAAGTCAGCAAAAAGCAGGTTGGTCCGAAATTCCGCCCCATTACATCTGAATATTTAGACTATGACGATGTTATGGAAAAGTATAAGGATATGATGCAATGGCTTGCCCGCGTATATGTAAATACATTAAATATCATTCATTATATGCATGATAAGTATTGTTACGAGCGTCTGCAGATGGCGTTACATGATAAAAAAGTACGGCGGTGGTTTGCTACTGGCATTGCCGGACTTTCAGTTGTTGCCGATTCACTTTCTGCCATTAAATATGCAAAAGTAAAGACAATCCGGGATGAAAACGGTATTGTGGTTGATTATGAAGTGGAAGGCGACTTCCCGCGTTACGGAAATGACGATGACCGCGTAGACCAAATTGCACGGGATATCGTTCACATTTTTATGAACTACGTAAAAGGCAATCACACTTATCGCGGCGGTATTCCCACCACTTCCATTTTAACCATAACCTCTAATGTCGTTTATGGAAAAAATACCGGTTCCACACCAGACGGACGAAAAGCAGGTGAGCCATTTGCACCAGGTGCGAACCCAATGCATGGCAGAGATAAAAAAGGCGCTGTTGCAAGTTTATCTTCCGTTTCCAAGCTCTCCTTCAGTGACGCACAAGACGGTATTTCCAACACCTTTACAGTTGTTCCGGGCGCATTGGGTAAAAACGATGACATATTTGATAATTTACAATAAAACAACCGGAGGAGACTACACATGCAATCAAAAATTCCAGAAGAAAAAATAGAAGAACTGATTCAAACATTAGACCATTTTTTTGCAGACGGCGGCGGGCACATAAATATTTCATATAAAAAGAATGCTTCTGATAAAACAATGACATCCACATATAATGAGTGTACAGAAGGGAAAAATGCATGTGGTGTTCCTACTGAATTAGATACCGACACGCCATAATAAAACGAAAGGATGATAGAAATGTCAAAACCAAGCAATCAACAAATTGATAATTTAGTAGCTATGTTAGACGGCTATGTAGAAAAAAACGGTCATCACTTAAACGTAAATGTTTTAAGCCGGGAAACCTTATTGGATGCGCAAGCGCACCCTGAAAATTATCCGCAGCTGACCGTACGTGTTTCCGGTTACGCAGTTAACTTTAATAAGCTTACCAAAGAACAGCAGGATGAAGTCATTTCAAGGACTTTCCACAATGCCATGTAATACAAAAGGAAGAATCCATTCAATCGAAACTTTCGGCACGGTAGACGGTCCGGGTATCCGATTTGTGGTATTTACGCAAGGCTGTCCTATGCGCTGCCTGTATTGCCACAATCCGGATACCTGGGATAAAAACGCCGGAACAGAAATGATGCCTGATGAGATTCTTTCCTTATATTTAAAAAATAAAGCCTTTTATAGAAACGGTGGATTGACGGTAAGCGGCGGTGAACCTTTGCTTCAAAAAGACTTTTTGGAAGATTTATTTTTTCTTGCCAAACAGCACGGCATTCACACCGCGTTAGACACCAGCGGAATACTTTTTCAAAAGGATAACAAACATGTTTATGATACTCTGTTAAACCGAACCGATCTCATTCTTCTGGACATAAAGCATATAAACGATATGGCACATCAAAAACTTTGTGGTTTTTCCAACGAATCCGTCCTTGCCTTTGCCAAATATCTTTCTGACATAAAAAAAGACGTTTGGATACGGCATGTGGTTGTTCCTGGCTTAACAGACAACCCATCCGATTTATTTGCTTTAGGGCAGTTTGTAGGCACGCTTAAAAACGTGTGTGCCCTGGACGTTCTTCCCTACCACACCATGGGTGCGGAAAAATATAAAAAAATAGGGATTTGTTACCCGCTTGAAGGAATACCGGCTTTAACAGCGGATGCCTGCCAGCAGGCCAAAAAAGAAATAATCCGCGGTATACATGCGGCGCATAACTCAAACAGTAAATAACCGACAGATCTTGCACATAGCTCTGTCGGTTTTTTATATGTGTTATGCATCATTTGCTCTAAAATAAGCATAAATGGTATCCGCTAATTTCTCGCTGATTCCGGGCACTTTTACCAGTGTATCCACGTCAGCATTTTTTAACGCGTTTATTGTCTTAAAATACTGCATCAGCTGTTTAAACTTTGCCTTTCCTACACCAGGTATTTTCAAAATTTCGCTTTCCGTATTTTTCCGGCTGCGCAGCAAACGGTGGTAGGTAAT
>CALXJH010000209.1 GCA_944388555.1 uncultured Clostridia bacterium | reverse complement strand
ATGTATGCAGCGGAAGAATATTGCGCATTGAAAGGAATTCCATCTTTGATATGGGCAGACGACCGGAAGGTATTTATGAAAAACATACAATCGGGTGAAATTGCAGAAACGACGCTTGAAAAGTTGCTTGGCAATACACAAAAATAAAAAAGAAACAGAAACATTATTGTTTCTGTTTCTTTTTTCGAACGGCTTTAAAAAAATCATTCATAAGTTTGGCACAATCTTGCTGTAAGATGCCCCCGCATATTTCAGGTGTGTGGTTTAAAAGATTCATTTCGGGTAAGTGCAGACGTGTACCGCAAGCCCCGCTTTGTGGATTCGGAGCGCCGTATACAATGCGATCTATCCGTGCGTTTATCATTGCACCGGCACACATGGGGCAGGGTTCTAAAGTAACATAGAGTGTACAGCCCGAAAGCCGCCAATTTCCAACGCTTCGGCAGGCTTTGCGAATCGCCAGCATTTCTGCATGTGCGTCGGCAGATTGTATTTTTTCCCGTTTGTTATAAGCCCGAGCAATGATTTTATTATCCTTTACAATCACAGCACCGATTGGAACTTCCCCTATGCTTTCTGCTTTTCTTGCTTGTTTTAAGGCTTCTTTCATAAAAAATTCATCTGTGTATATCATAAAATGCCTCGGTTCGTTTTTTATTTATTATAGCAGACATTTAAAAATGTGTAAAGAGCAAAAGTCAAGCGCGTCCGCAGGAACCAAATAATTCTATTTTCTTTAAAACGGTGTTTTTTATGGCTTCCACCTTTTTATTTCTTATGGAAAGATAATCCAGATGATCTGAAATGCCGCTTTGCATTGCGGCGCGTCCGGCAGTACATAAATCTGTAAAAATATTTATTTTGGAGATTCCTTTTGCAATGCAGGTCTTAAAATCTTCATCGGTAAGTCCCGACCCGCCATGTAAAACCAAAGGTGTTTGGGTTACAGCACGAATTTCAGAAATCCGCTCAAAATCTAATTTAGGGGATATTTTATATGTGCCGTGGGCTGTTCCCACTGCAACAGCGCATGCATCTATACCGGTGCTTTCAATATAGGTGCGGGCTTGCTGGGGTGTTGTGTACAAAGATTCGTTTTGGCCGTCCGTATCAGCAGCTTCCCCCACATGGCCAATTTCACCCTCGACAGTCGCACCGAATGCATGCGCAATTTTAACAATTTCACACGTTTCCGCTACATTCTGCGCGTAAGGTTTTGCAGAAGCGTCATACATGATGCTGGAGAACCCTAATTGCAAAGCTTCTAAGCAACGTTCAAAAGTAAGACCGTGGTCATAATGGACTGCAATCGGAACATGCGCCGCTTTTGCGCGTGAAAGAATAGATGGTGCGATTAACTTTAAATCACCGTAAGGAAGCAGAACTTCGGCTGTGCCTATGATAACAGGCGAACGCATTTCCTCTGCGGCTGCAATTACGGCTTCTAACATATCCGTGTCGGTTGTGTTAAACAGGCCGACTGCATACCGTTCTTTCTGTGCTTTTTTCAGTATTTGGTTTAAATTTACTAACATTTTTTCACGTCCTAATCTTCTATTATCGTTTGCCGTATAATACTTTTATCGGTGAAAACATCGGTTTCGTCCGTGCTGGTAGTAGAAAACTCGGATATTATGGCACCGTCTTTTCCAGCCTGAAACCAATGCAGCGTTTCTGGAAAAATAGTATACTGCTGCCCGGGCATCAGGATAATTTCGTGATATACGCTCGTTTCAGTCGGTGGTAAAATCGCTTGTATGTTTTCTTTATTTCCCTTGCCTTCAACGTATAAATATACTTTTCCGTAACGGCAGCGGAATGTTTCTTCTTTTCCGTCCTTTCCGTTGGTTTTGACATGCTTATGCTCAGGACAAGTCTGATAAGGAAAGAGTACCATTTCTTTTGCACAGACCTTAGAAGTGTTGACATATACACAAAGCTGCAGGCCAACCTTTTCTATATCATTTTTTCCAAAATCAGCAATCTCAATTTGTTCATTATCCGTTATCACAATGTTTGCTTTCTGGAAAAAAGACCGCGTGCGTTTTTCATAAATCTCATAGTCTGTTTTTTTCAACATAAATTCCTCCTTTTAAATTGCAAAGCAAGTTTTTGCACCTCATCCTTTGACTTCATACCGCTTACAGAGTCAGAAGCCGTTAAATTCTGCGCAGCAGCGCAGGAGGCAAACTCTAAAATGTCACGGTCGGAAAGATTGTGATAAATACCGTACAGACAGGCGGCAGCAAACGCATCTCCGGCGCCAACGCTTCCTTTGATAAATCCTTCCGGGAGAGAAAGGGATGGAACAATTGTAAAAGTGCCGTCGGCATTTAATAAAAATCCGGCTTCCTTGCAGTGTACAATTACCTTTTCTTTGACTCCATACCGTATAAACGATTCCATTGTTTTGCGCAAATTTTCTATATGTAAGGTCCCGTCTGGTTTATGGGGCGGAAGACCGCTCACTTTACAGCATTCAATTTCATTCATAATAGAAAAGTTGCAATATTTTAAGGCAGGTATAACTTTTTCAGCAAATAAACCGCCTTCAGCGCTGACGACGTCAATCGAGGTTTTAATACCCTTTTTTTGTATATTGTGTAAAAGACGCGCCATTTTGGTGCCGTACATTTCGTCTGATGCGTCCAATGTGTCTAAAAGAAGAATATAACCGATGTGCAGCAGCTGACAATCTAAATTCAGAAGGTCAATATCTGCAATATCCAAGGTGGCGTTCGCACCGGTCTGATAAAAAAACGTACGTTCTCCGCTTACTTTTTCGGTCATAACATTACTGCAGCCGGTTGCGCAGGAAGCGACAGTTTGTACATTTCGTGTATCAATTCCGTATTTTCTCAGCTCAGATAAAACATATCTGCCGTGTTCATCGTCACCAATTTTTCCAATTGCAGTCAGAAATAAATCTGTGTCTAACTTTGAAAGGTTAATCAGTGTATTGGGAACGCACCCTCCAACTGCAAGGGAGGCATTTAAAATATTGGACAGATGATTTTTTTCAGGGTATTTATCAATGATATTTACAACGTCCACCAAAATATTTCCGGCAACGGCAATACCTTTGGGGTTTGCCTTTAAAAGATAGTCTACCGAAACATTAAAGATTTCAGACAGTACTGGCAAAAGTGTGATTTCAGGATATCCTGCGCCGCACTCCCATTTGCTTACAGCTTTGTCGCTTACATTGAGTTTAGCTGCAAGTTCCGCTT
>CALXJH010000208.1 GCA_944388555.1 uncultured Clostridia bacterium | reverse complement strand
CGTAAAAATGGTCTACACCCTTTTCGTCCGTGGTTTTGCAAAGCGGCTTCCCTATATCGTGCAAAAGCGCTGCAAGCCGCACGGTTTTATCCCTGCGGCTTGCAGCTACAGCATGCAGAATATGATTTCCCACATCATACAAATGATATTTTGTATGCTGCGGCGTTTCGAAACATTTCGCCAGCTGCGGCAGAAAAAACGCCAGCAGCCCTGTTTTGTAGCACAATTCAAATTTGAGTGGATATTGCCCTAATACACACTTAACCAGTTCATCATAAATACGCTCACGGCTAATATAGGCAAGCAATGCCTTATGTTCCTTTATTGCTTTCAATGTCTTTTCTTCTATGTCAAATCCAGTCTGGCAAGCAAAACGTATGCAGCGCAGCATACGCAGCGCATCTTCATGAAAACGGCAGGACGCATCACCTACGCATCGTATAATTCCTGCCCGCAAATCTTCCCTGCCTTTAAACGGATCAATCCATCTGCCATCCGGATGATAAGCTATTGCATTGATGGTAAAATCACGCCGCCGCAGGTCTTCTGCAATATCCTGCACAAACATCACTTTTTCCGGTCTTCTGTGTCCTGCATAATTGCTTTCTCTTCGAAAAGTTGTAACTTCAAATGCTTGTCCGTTTTCTAAAACCGTTACGGTTCCGTGCTTGATACCTGTATCGACTGTTTTAGAAAATAGAGCCTTTATTTCCCCGGGAATAGCCGCTGTTGCAATATCAATATCTGCCGGCTGTTTCCCTAACAGTTTATCTCGCACGCATTCTCCTACAAAATAAGCTTCATATTCTTCCTGATTGAATTTTTTAATGATTTGCTCCGCTGTTTTCCAAGCTTCCATTGCCCACCTCTAGAATAAACTCGCATAAATCTCTGGTCGCGTAGGGTTTTCCAACTGCGCGAATGCCTTTTTGCTGATTCTCCAAACGCCATGTATTGGTTAACAGCTGATACACTGCTTCATCTACCGGATAAGTTTCCGTTATATACTGCGCCAGTCCATTGTTCAGTAAAAACTCTAAGTTCCTGTCTTCCTGCCCCGGGATGGGATTCATTAAAATGAGCGGCAATCCCTTTGCTAAACTTTCTGATACTGAAAGACCGCCCGGTTTTGTTATAATACATTCAGCTGCATCCATCATCAAATCTACCGTATCAACAAACCCATACGCATAAATTGTTTTTTGATGTTTCAGCTTTTCTATGCGTTTCTTTAAACCTTTGTTATTGCCGCAAGCAACCAGAATCTGAAAATCCAAGTCCAGCTTGTCCAACGCTTTGATGTGTTTAATGACGTTTCCATACCCCATAGAGCCGCTCATAACCAATACCGTTGTTTTATCTTCAATACCAAGCAGCTGGCAGGCTTCCTGTCTGGATTTTTTTAATGCAAACTTTTCCTTGATTGGAATACCGAATGCCCGCACTTTTTCCAGTGGGATTTTTTTCTTTTTCAGCTGGTTTCCCAGCAATTCACTTGCCGTAATAAAATAATCAATTTTTGCCCCTTCCCAATAAGGATGGATGGTAAAATCTGTTATAATTCCCATGGTAATAATATTATTGTTCGGATATTTATGCATATACGATTCTAATAACTGTGTAGCCATTACATGCGTGCACACAATTACATTAGGCTTAAACTCCTCAATACACGGTTTTAGAAAATTTCCCAAAACTTGATTGGCGCGCTGAATAAAATTTGCATGTCTTGTCAAGTCTGCCTTTTCGGCTTGACGGTAAACTTTCCCACACGCTTTTTTGGTATATTTTGTTGAAAGCAAATAGCTTTGCTTTATACTTTCGCTGATTAACGGGCTGATATATGCATAAGCATCTACCATTTTTGCAACATTGCCGGTTCGATTGATATATTCAACAATTGCCTGACCGGTGGAATGATGTCCCTGTCCGGTCGATACAGTTAATACTAACACATTCATAGTATTCGATCCCCCTTATGATATACTATACAACTTTTTATCTAAAAAGTCAATTGATTTTGTAACAAACTGCGTCCCTGTTTCATACAATGCTATTGAAAAGGAGGAATTGTTTATGGCTATCTTTGATTGCTTTGACCAGGACACAATTTTATGGTTTATTATTTTGTTCCTGCTCTTATTCTGGTGCGGCAAAGGCTGTAACGACCAAGAATGCTGCTAAATAATGAAGGGAGGAAATAAAACCATGTCAGATTTATGCTGCAACAACAATAATAACGATATTTCCTGGCTGTGGGTCGTTGTTATTGTAGTAATCGTTTTACTGCTTTTCGGAAACAACTCTATATTTGGCAACAATAATTGCTGCTGCTAACCAATTTGATGAAAACTGTCGAAAAACGCCGCGGGCAATCTTTTTAAAGATTGCCCGTGGTTTTTTCTGCTTTTTCTACCTTTTCCAAATTACGTTTTCTATTGACAAATCGGCATTTTTTCTATATAATATATAAGATATTATATATTTACTGGAGGTCGGGTTTGGATTTTTCAAAAATTAAGTGGCAGACCGCTACTATCCAACATATTCAGCAATGCATTTTAAATCAATCACTGCGGCATGTCATTCTGTTTATCGGCGAAAATGAAACCGCAAACTTGCTTGCAAACGCTACCGCAAATGCGCTTTTATGTGACAAAAAAGGCGTAAATATGTGTGGCTCCTGCCCTTCTTGCATAAAACTTAAGGCTAACAGTCACCCTGATAAAATTCTGATTGAAAAACGCAAAAATAAAGTTAGCTTTGGGGTAGAAGAAGTTCGGGATATGATCGCTAAGATGTATATCAAGCCTTTTTCGGCAAATAAGAAAATCTTCATTTTTAGTGACGCTTCTTTATTGACCCCCGCTGCGCAAAATGCTTTGCTGAAAGTCATTGAGGAACCGCCTGCGTATGGCATGTTAATTTTATGTGCAGATAAAGAGGAAGATTTACTTCCAACTGTATTATCCAGAATCCCGCACAAATTTAAACTCTCCGCACCTACCACAGAAGAAATACAGCACTTTTTATCTGTAAAATATCCCGAAAAAAAACAAATTTGTGGATTTTGTGCTGTTTTCAGCCAAGGAAATCCCTTATTAGCCGAAGAACTGCTTCTTAAAGACGGCGCGATTGATCAAAGAAAAAGATTGTGCCTTTTCTTGGACAAGCTTTGCGGCAGCGAAAAATCCTGCATCTTCAATTTCTGTGGTTATTTAAAGGAAAATGCAGACGATTTTGCTGAAATAACCGGCTATCTTTTAACTATTATACAAGATATTTTATTTATAAAGCAGAAAATACCCCGTCTTGCCAATACAGATCTTTTGCCCGAACTGCAATCTTTAGCGCAAAAGTGGTCCGTTTCTGCTCTTACTTCTATGGTGGATGGCTTTACAGAACTATCTGCTGCTTTAACAAAATCTGCCAACTTTGAAGGCGCTGTTTTAAACTTTCTTTTAGAAATATGGGAGGCATTACATGACAGAAATCGTTGGTATCAAATTTAAAAAAGCCGGGAAAGTGTATTATTTTGACCCGGGCAATCATAAACTTAAAAGCGGTATGCAGGTAATCGTGGAAACTGCACGAGGCATCGAGCTTGGAGATGTTGTAATCCCAAACAAGCTGACAGATGAAAAAAACGTTGTATCTCCGCTGAAACCAGTCATCCGCATTGCAACCGTAAAAGATCAGAAACAAGCAGAAGAAAATTCAAAAAAAGAAAAAGAAGCTTTCCAGATTTGTTTGGAAAAAATTGCGAAACACAAATTGGATATGAAATTGGTTGAAGTTGAATGTACTTTTGACCAAAATAAAATCCTTTTTTACTTCACCGCAGACGGACGGGTAGACTTCCGTGAGCTTGTAAAAGATTTGGCTTCTGTTTTCCGCACAAGGATTGAACTGCGTCAAATCGGTGTGCGGGATGAAGCAAAAATGTTAGGCGGCTTAGGTATCTGTGGCAGAAAACTTTGCTGCGCCTCTTATTTAGGTGGTTTTGAACCTGTATCTATAAAAATGGCAAAGGAACAAAATCTTTCACTGAATCCAACAAAAATTTCCGGTTCTTGCTCCCGGCTGATGTGCTGTTTGAAATATGAGCAGGAAGCTTACGAGGACTTGCTTAAATCTACACCTTCTGTCGGCTCTATCGTAAAAACCGCAGAAGGAAAGGGGCGCGTTGTCGAAGTCAATCTCCTGCGAGGCATGCTTAAGGTGCATTATGACAAAGATGATGAAGGTGTATCCCACCTGATGCATGTCAGCGATGTACAAGTGCTCAAATCGGCAGAAATCCGAGTAAACGCCGAAGAAATGAAAATTTTAAAGGATTTAGAAGAGTAAATAAAAATTTTTAGGAAAATTTTAAAAAAACTGTTTGCAAATACAAACTTTTATGTTATAATCATTATAACGATAGGAGGTGCTACCAATGGCATATATCATTAATGATGATTGCATTAGCTGCGGAGCTTGCGCAGGTGAATGCCCCGTTTCTTGTATTTCTGAAGGCGATGGAAAATATGTAATTAACGCTGATGAATGCTTAAGCTGCGGCGCATGTGCAGGTGTTTGCCCTGTATCCGCTCCTCAGGAAGCGTAATCGAATACGAATGATTGAAAGAGCGACGGAAAATTTTTCGTCGCTTTTTTCTTGAAAAGGTGTTTTGCTCTATGAACCAAGATTTACGTTTAGACGATTTGCAAATCCGAAATTTGAAAATATGGCAGGATAAAAATCTTTTCTGTTTCGGCACAGACGCCGTTTTACTTGCAAATTTTGCACAGCCGAAACCAAAAGACATCCTTTTAGATATTGGTACCGGGAACGGGATTATTCCAATTTTGCTCTCTGCTAAAACGCCTGTATCTTCTATGACTGCACTGGAAATTCAACCGGAATGTGCCGCATTGGCACAAAAAAACGTGGATTATAATCATCTTAGCAAGCAGATACAGGTTGTACAGGGTGATATTAAGAACGCTTCCCTATTCTCCCCTTCTTCTTTTTCTTATATAACTTGTAATCCGCCGTACAAACCGATCGGCACTGGACTAAAAAATCCGACTTCTCCGCTGGCTATCGCACGGCATGAGGTTTTGTGTACGCTGTCTGACATCATTATAAACGCTTCCCGCCTTTTAAAATCAAAAGGCAGACTGGCAATGGTACATAAACCCGAACGATTGAGCCAAATATTATATTTAATGAAACAAAATAAACTCGAACCAAAACGTCTTTGCACGGTACATGCGCGCGTTAACACGCCGCCTTGTCTTATCCTGATAGAAGGCGTTAAAGATGGCGGAGAAGGGGTAAAATGGCTGCCGCCGCTATATATTTATGACGAAAACGGCCGTTATACCGCAACTTGTAAAGCGTTATATGAAAAGCAACACACGTTAAACAACAAAATTATGGAAACCGAGGGATAAAAATGAACGGTGTTTTATATTTGGTCGCCACGCCGATCGGAAATTTATCGGATATTTCCCAGCGCGCGCTGGAAGTGCTGAAAATGTCGGATTTTGTCGCAGCGGAGGATACGCGCCATACATTAAAGCTCTTAAATCATTTTCATATAAAGAAGCCACTTGTAAGCTACTATGAGCACAACAAAATCCAACGCGGCGAGTATATTTTATCCAGGATTTTAAACGGGGAAACATGCGCCCTTGTTACGGATGCCGGAACGCCGGCTATCTCTGATCCTGGGGAAGATTTGGTACGTCAGTGCGGCGATGCAGGCATTACTGTTATTCCGATTCCTGGGCCATGCGCTTTTGTTCAGGCTTTAATTGTTTCTGGCCTTCCAACCGGAAGATTTTCTTTTGAAGGCTTTTTGTCGGTTACAAAAAATTCACGCAAAGAACATTTAGAAAGCATTGCGAAACTGCCGCACACCATCATCTTATATGAGGCACCTCATAAATTGATTGCAACCTTAAAAGACTTACTCCGTGTACTCGGTGACCGAAAAATCGCCGTGGTACGGGAGCTAACCAAAATACATGAACAAGTTCTGCGCACCACTGTTTCTGAGGCACTGTCTTACTTTGAACAAACACCACCAAAGGGAGAATTTGTTTTGGTTATAGAAGGCTATTGTCCGAAAGATTCCGAAACGGCCCCTTCTATTTCCCAGGAAATGATCCTGGAAAAGGCAAATGCACTGATTGCGGCAGGCATGAGTAAAAAAGACGCAGCAAAAGAAACGGCTGCCTTTTTTAATCTGCCAAAAAATTCCGTTTATAAACTTTTGCATTCCTAAAACATTTATACGCCTTATTGCATATACTATAGCGAGGTGACCTTTATGTTTGAACTTTTACTGTACATATTTGCAATTTGGGGCGTTATTCAACTGGTACTTTCTCTTCTTAAGTTTATATTAGGCTGTTCAGTACAGGCCGCAGTACTCTACCCTATGTACCGCGAACAAGGAGATGTATATTATGCACTCCGTATTCTTCAGCAAACAAATCTGCCGCTGGTCGTTATAAAGAACGATGAAGATTGTACTGAAAGCTTAGAAAAAGAATTTTTGTATGCGGACTTTGTCAAGCGCTCAGAACTTGCCACTTATTTAAAAGAACATTATTAGCAAAGGAGAATCATTATGGAACACTTATCCGGCACAGTGGAAGAAATCATTTATAAAAACGAAGAAAACGGTTACTGTGTTTGCGATATGAGTGTTCAGGACACAAGAATTACCCTTGTCGGATATATGCCGTTTCTTGCACCGGGCGAACAGATCGAAGTGGAGGGCGAATATATACAGCACCCTACTTACGGCAAACAACTTTCTGTTTCTGCTTTCAGCAAAGCACCGCCCGATTCGCTGGATGCCATCTACAAATATTTGGCTGCCGGAATGATAAAGGGCGTTGGTCCTTCCACCGCCCAAAAAATTGTGGAAACCTTTGGTGAAGACGCATTAAATATCATTGAAAATGATCCGGAACGACTGGCTGAGATTCGTGGCATCTCTATAAAAAAAGCAATGGAGATGAGTAATGCTTATCAATCACAATTTGGTGTACGTACCATCATTATGTTTTTACAAAAAAATGGCATTTCCCCTGTTTATGCCGGCAGAATCTATAAGCAATTCGGCGGGAACGCCATTGAAAAAATTCAGGACAACCCTTATATCTTGGCGCGTGAGATCCAGGGGATCGGATTTAAAACAGCAGACAAGATTGCGCAGCAGCTAGGCGTCCATACAGATAATGCCGAACGGATAAAAGCAGCAATTATTTTCATTTTACAAGAGGCATCCGGAAACGGTCACACTTTTCTTCCGCGTTACTCGTTAATTTCCAGAACCATGCAGCTAACTGAAAGCGCCGGAGATACTGTAGATTCGGCGATTAACGATTTGTGTATTGAACACGTACTGGTTCATGAAGAATATGACACTTACGACGCCATATTTCTTGCCGGTATGTATCTTGCGGAAACTAGCGTTGCACATAAGCTAAAGGAACTAAATGACATTCCGCCCCAACCCGTTACACCTGAATTGGAATCGCAGATTGATCGGGTTTCTAAAAAGATTGGTATCCAATTAGAGGAAAACCAACGCCAGGCCGCAATTTACGCAATGACAACCCCTGTTGTAGTCATTACCGGCGGCCCGGGAACCGGAAAAACGACCGTCATTAAAACGATTATTCAGACCATGGAAGCAAACGGCAAAACGGTACTGCTTGCAGCACCCACCGGAAGAGCCGCTAAAAGAATTACAGAGGTAACCAACCGCGAGGCTAAAACGCTCCACCGCTTGCTGGAAGCAGAGTTTTCCCGTGAAGAACGCCGAACGAAATTTGCCCGCAATGAATCC
>CALXJH010000207.1 GCA_944388555.1 uncultured Clostridia bacterium | reverse complement strand
CTTATAAACAGAAAATGTCTCCGGATATGCCTTTGGTTACCGGGCAGAGAGTCATCGATACGCTCTTTCCAATTTCTAAAGGCGGCGTTGCCGCTGTTCCGGGACCGTTCGGCAGCGGGAAAACAGTAGTGCAGCACCAGCTTGCAAAGTGGGCAGACGCAGATATTGTTGTATATATCGGCTGCGGTGAGCGCGTAAACGAGATGACAGACGTTTTAAATGAATTTCCGGAGATTAAAGATCCTAAAACAGGATTGACTTTAATGGAAAGAACGGTTTTGATTGCAAATACTTCGGATATGCCGGTGGCTGCACGTGAGGCTTCTATCTATACAGGCATAACCATTGCAGAATATTTCAGAGATATGGGCTATTCGGTTGCGCTGATGGCAGATTCTACTTCCAGATGGGCGGAAGCACTTCGTGAAATGAGCGGACGTTTAGAAGAAATGCCGGGCGAAGAAGGGTACCCTGCTTATCTTGGAAGCCGTCTTGCGCAGTTTTATGAACGTGCAGGACGTGTATATACATTAGGTGCAGATGAGAGAATCGGAGAGCTTTCTGTTATTGGGGCAGTATCCCCTCCGGGCGGAGATATTTCCGAACCGGTTGCGCAGGCAACATTGCGTATTGTAAAAGTGTTCTGGAGCTTGGATTCTGCGCTGGCTTACAGCAGACATTTCCCTGCAATTAACTGGCTTAAAAGCTATTCTTTATATTTAGATGGTATGAAAGATTGGTTTGATCGGGAAGTTTCGCCCGATTGGATGAAGTGCAGAAATCGGATTATGCTGCTTTTGCAGGAAGAAGCGGAATTGGATGAGATTGTTAAGCTGGTTGGTATGGATGCACTTTCAGCACCTGATCGTATTAAATTGGAGGCGGCTCGTTCTATACGCGAAGATTATTTGCATCAGGATGCTTTTCATGAAGTGGATACTTTCACCTCTTTAAACAAGCAGCTTTTAATGATGAAATTGGTACTTGCATTTTATGATAAAGCAATAGAAGCGCTTAAAGACGGTGTTTCGGCAAACGCACTTTTCGGACTTCCTGTGCGCGAGCAAATCGGAAGATTTAAATATTTACAGGAACAGGACACGCAAACAGAATATGACAATATTCTTCATCTGTTAGATGTACAGATTGAGGAAGCGGCTAAGAAGGAGGACTAAACTATGGCAAAGGAATATCGTACCATTCATGAAGTTGCAGGTCCTCTGATGTTAGTGCAGGGCGTAGAAAAAGCAACCTACAATGAACTTGGTGAAATTGAACTGGCAAACGGAGAAATCCGACGCTGCCGTGTTTTGGAAATTAACGGAACAAATGCGCTGGTACAGCTTTTTGAAAGCAGTGCGGGTATCAATTTAGCGGAAAGCAAAGTGCGGTTTTTAGGCAGAGGTATTGAGCTTGGTGTTTCCAGCGATATGTTGGGCAGAATGTTTGATGGACTGGGCAATCCTATTGACGGCGGTCCTGCCATTATTCCGGAACAGCGTATAGATATAAATGGTGTGCCGATGAATCCGGCTGCCAGAAATTATCCTTCTGAATTTATTCAGACAGGGGTGTCTGCGATCGATGGCTTGAATACATTGGTACGCGGACAAAAATTGCCTATTTTTTCGGGTTCCGGTTTGCCGCACGCTAATTTGGCAGCGCAGATTGCGCGGCAGGCAAAGGTCTTGGGCAAAGATGAAAGCTTCGCTGTTGTATTTGCCGCTGTAGGAATTACTTTTGAAGAGGCAAATTATTTCAAAGAAGAATTTACGAAAACCGGTGCCATTGACCGGACCGTTTTGTTTGTAAATCTTGCAAACGATCCTGCAATTGAGAGAATTTCAACTCCCCGTATGGCGCTTACAGCTGCGGAGTTTTTGGCTTTCGAAAAAGGTATGCACGTATTGGTTATTATCACTGATATAACCAACTATGCAGATGCATTGCGCGAAGTGTCTGCGGCACGGAAAGAAGTGCCGGGGAGAAGAGGATATCCTGGATATATGTACACCGACCTTGCAAGCATGTATGAGCGCGCCGGAAGACTTAAAGGAAAGGACGGCTCCATTACGCTTATCCCGATTTTAACCATGCCGGAAGATGATAAAACGCATCCGATTCCTGATCTTACCGGATATATTACAGAAGGACAAATTATTTTGTCCAGAGAGTTATACAGAAAAAATATCATGCCGCCTATTGATGTGCTTCCTTCACTTTCCCGTTTGAAAGATAAGGGCATCGGAGAAGGAAAAACAAGAGCCGATCACGCAAACACAATGAATCAGCTGTTTGCCGCTTATGCACGCGGTAAAGAAGCAAAAGAGCTGATGGCTATTTTAGGTGAGGCGGCTTTGTCGGATGTAGACAAACTTTATGCAAAATTCGCAGAAGAGTTTGAAGAAAAATATGTCTCTCAAGGCTATGAGAATGATCGGAGTATCGAAGAAACTTTAAATATCGGATGGGAGCTTTTATCTATATTGCCTAAGAGCGAACTCAAACGTGTAAAAGATGAATTTATTGAGCAGTATTACAAAGGTTAATTGCATAAAAAGAAGGGAAGTGGCATAATGGCAATCTTATCTGTCAATCCGACCAGAATGGAATTGACCAAACTCAAAAAGAAACTGGCGGTTGCCACGCGGGGGCATAAGCTGCTTAAAGATAAGCGAGATGAGCTCATGCGGCAGTTTTTGGATATCGTCCGCGAAAATAAACTTTTGCGCGAAAAAGTGGAAAAAGCAATCATTTCTGCAAATGCTTCTTTGCTTATGGCACAGTCTGTTATGAGTAAAGAGGTGTTGCAGACGGCGCTTTTAATGCCAAAACAAGGCGTGGAATTAGAAATATCCGAAAAGAACATAATGAGCGTGGATGTACCTGTTTTTCGTACCAAAATGAAAACCAATAATCCGCATGATGTCTTTTCCTACGGCTATGCTTTTACAAATGGCGACTTAGATGCAGGTGTACTAACGCTTGCAGAAATTTTGCCCGATATGCTGCGGTTAGCAGAACAGGAAAATGCAGCGCAGCTTTTAGCTGCCGAAATTGAAAAAACCCGGCGGCGTGTAAATGCACTTGAACATGTTTTGATTCCGGATACAAAAGATACCATTCGTTATATCGTTATGAAATTAGATGAAAATGAGCGTGCAAATACAACCAGGCTTATGAAAATTAAAGATATGATGATTCAGGAAGTTATAGAAGCAAAACAAGCAGCAAAATAGCATTAAAAAACAGCGGCTTTGAACCGCTGTTTTTATTTTTTGTAAATTAAAATATAAGGACAAGGTGAATTTCTGTCCTGAATATGTGAGAAACTAAGCAAAGAAGCGATGATGAATAGACAGTCATTCATTCCTTTTGCAAGGTATTTAGAAAATGTATGCTTAAATACCTGGTTTTGGGTTGTTAGATTATCGCATAATCTATTTAAGCTTTTCCGGTTTTGCGCGCAAATGTTTGAATAATTTCAATGGTTCCGTCTATATCCAAGATAGATGAATCCAAGCATAGATCATATTCTAACGCATCGCCCCAGGTTCCGCTCGTAAAGAAATTATAATAAGAAGCTCTTTTTTTATCTGTTTTTTTTATGAGCGCTTCTGCGTCTTTTTGGGATAAATTTAAATTCTGCATCACGCGCTTGGTGCGATACGCTTTATTTGCGTGTAAGAATACGTTTAATACGTTGGGTTCTTCAATTAAAACCTGATTTGCACAACGGCCTACAATAACACAATTGCCTTTTTGCGCGATTTCCCGTATTACGTTAGACTGGATGATAAATAAGTTATCTGAGTTTGCAATATCTCCGCCAAATATGGAAGTTGTATAACCTGCGTAATTTGCGGTTGCAAGGGAGTAAAGGAAGCTGTTGTGCTCTTTTTCAGCTCTTTCAAACATTTCTTCGCTGATTCCGCTTTTGGCAGATGCCATTTCAATGATTTTTTTGTCATAATAATCATAACCTAAATTCTGAGCCAGTTTTTGTCCAATTTCACTGCCGCCTGAGCCTAATTGTCTGCTGATGGTGATTACCATAATAATACCCTCCTTTTGACACTTTGTCATGTATATTCATTCCTCTAATTATATTATAACACATATTAAAAAAATTTTCAATAAAATGTGCATTTTTTTTGTAAATCGGGCTATAATAGTAGCAGAAAGGAAGGAAGGTTTGAATATGGATACGATATCACTTATATTAGTTATTATTGGTGCTCTGAACTGGGGTGCAATTGGTCTTTTTGGCGTTGATGTAGTTGCAACCATCTTCGGGGGGCAGTTTTCCATTGTAAGCCGGATTATATTTACTTTGGTAGGTCTGGCAGGCATTTGGTGTATCACATTGTTATTCAGAGATAAATCAGACAGCAGCGAAGTTATGAAATAAAGTACAAGCAACCGTAATTTTACGGTTGCTTGTATTTTAAATGACAAAATAAATACCTGAAAAACTATTTTTAATGTATACTATAATAAATTTTCTATTGGGAGGAAGATGTATGGCAATACTGAATAATCAGGAACAATTAAAAACACTTATAGAAAATAACGATACCGTTTTAATAGATTTTTACGCCGACTGGTGTGGACCTTGTAAAATGATGGCACCGATTTTAGAAGAGTTCAGCAAAGAAAATCCTTCGGTGGCTGTATGCAAGGTGAACGTAGACGAAGCACCACAGCTTGCAAGTCAGTTTTCGGTGATGTCTATTCCTACATTTATTACATTTAAAAATGGAGAAGAGTACAAGAGTCAGACGGGAGTGGTTTCTAAGGCTTTCTTGGAAGAACTTACAAAGTAAAATCTCAAAACACGCCGCTTAAAATGCGGCGTGTTTTTGTAAAATTTGTGAAATTGATGAAAGGTATTGCGAAACGCGGCAAAATCTGCTATACTAAAAATAAGATTTATATTTTAAAACAGATAAGTATGATTAGATATAGATGAGGTGTGATTATGGCAGAAAAGACACATAAAACTTCTATCGGCGGTGCCGCGGTTTTAGAAGGCGTTATGATGCGCGGGCCTAAGTCCATAGCTGTTTCGGTACGCAAATCAGACGGTGAAATTGTTACGGATGTGAAGGAAACAAAACCTGTTTCTAAACGAAATTGGTTTTTAAAATTACCGATTGTCCGTGGCTGTATTGGTTTTTTTGAGTCGATGGTATTAAGTACAAAGGCACTTATGTTTTCTGCGGATTTTATAGATGTAGAAGAAGAAAAACCTACAAAATTTGATCAATGGCTGGAGAGAACTTTTGGGGATCGGCTTAAAGACGGCGTGTTGTATTTTTCCGTCATCGTTTCTCTGTTTTTGTCTATTGGCCTTTTTATTCTGCTGCCTACATGGCTGGTAAGTTTTGTAAAGCTGTTTTTTAATCAACAGGTGATTTTAACGGTCGCAGAGGGAATTACACGTATTGTTATATTTTTGGGGTATCTGATTTTGGTTTCTAAAATGCCGGATATCAAACGTGTGTTTCAGTATCACGGGGCAGAACACAAAACCATCGCATGCTATGAAACCGGAGAACCGCTTACGGTTGAGAATGCAAAGAATAAATGCCGTCTGCATCCCAGATGCGGTACCAGTTTCTTGTTGATTGTAATGGTTGTTAGTATTATTGTCTTTTCTTTCTTGAAGTGGGACAATATTTTAATTCGTACCCTTACAAGATTGGCTTTGCTGCCCGTAGTAGCAGGTATTTCTTACGAAATCATTAAGCTTGCCGGCAGATATGACAATTGGGCGACGAAAATTGTGAGCTGGCCGGGACTCATGCTGCAAAAAATTACAACACAAGAACCGGATGAAAGTCAGTTAGAAGTTGCCATTTCTTCCATGAAAGCGGTGATTCCGGAAAACAAAGAAGAGGATAAATGGTAATATGACACTCAGAGAAGTTTATACACTTTGCTGTAAGAGAGCTGGAAAGACAGACGGGAAAATCTTGTTTACTTATCTTACAAACAAGACAATTGCAGATATGCTGACGCATCCTGAACAGAATATCGAAGTAGATGTAACCTCGGCTTTGAAAAGAGTAGAAACAGGCGAACCGATTCAGTATATCGTCGGACAAACAGAGTTTATGTCCTTGCCTTTTATCGTTTCGTCATCTGTGTTGATCCCAAGACAGGATACAGAAACACTTGTAGAACTTGCAATTTCCTTTCTGAAAAACAAAACGAACGCAATAGGACTTGACTTATGTACCGGATCGGGGTGTATTGCGGTTTCTATACAAAAATATACAGATACAAAGATGACCGGGTTGGATATCAGCGCAGAGGCGTTAAAAATAGCGCGAAAAAATGCTGAATTAAACAGTGTGAACACTTCTTTTATAGAGGCGGATGTACGTACTTTTTGCGAATTGAAAGAATTAGATATTGTCGTTTCAAATCCGCCTTATATAGAAACGGCCAAAATAGCTGCATTAGAAAAAAATGTTACAGCATTTGAACCACATCTTGCCTTAGATGGCGGAGAAAATGGTCTGGATTTTTATGCACACATTGCACAAAACAGTTATAAAATGCTCAAGCGGGGCGGAATGCTGGCGGTGGAAATCGGATATGAGCAGGGAGCCGCTGTTTCAAGCATTTTAAGGTATCATTTTGGAAATAGCACGGTTTTAAAGGATCTTTGTGGAAAAGATAGAGTGGTTTATTGTTATAAGCAGGTGAATTGATTGAAAAAAACGGCTGTATTTTTGATTGTTATTCTGCTCTTGTTACAGATAACGGCTATGGCACATTGGGCAGATCCGTATTTCAAGGAGCTACAGGAAAAACAAATCATAATAGGGGATGAAGGGGGATTCCGCGCGGATGATCCTCTGCTTCGGTGCGAGTTTTCAGCAATGTTAAACCGCGCTTTTTCTTTTTCTGAGGAGATTGTTCCGGTGATGGAAGATGTATACCGCAGTGATTGGTATTATCAGGATTTTTATAATCTTTGCAGTGCAGGCATTGTTACGGGAGATGAAAACGGCTACATATCACCCATGGAAACCATGACGCGTGCGGAGATGGCAGTGATGCTGGCACGTGCACTTGATTTACCGTCTGATTATGCGCAAAGCGATCATGAACAGGATATTCCGTCCTGGGCATTTTCTGCGGTAAACGCATTAAGAGAAAAAGGGGTTTGTACAGGCTATGCAGACGGAACGTTCGGCGGAAATCGGTTCCTGCTGCGTTCTGAAGCCGCGGCAGCATTATCTAAGGCGCTCGCTTTAAATGATTTCTCAGCTGGTGACGGTAGTTTAGAAAATCCATACTGCATTACCCAACCAAAGCAATTACAATTGATAAACCAAGATTTAGATGCAGCATATATAATAGAAGCTGATCTCGATTTTACAGATATTGAGTTGCCGGTTATTGGAACGGAAAACAATCCTTTTAACGGTGTTTTGATTGGCAATGGACATAAATTGATTGTACGGAAAAGTGCAGAAGGCTCCAATATTTTATTCCGTAAAATAGGAGAGAGTGGACAAGTAAAAGGAGTGCGTTTAATTTGTCCATCAGATCGGTTTTCCTTGGCAAGTGTCAATGAAGGATGTATTTCTTATTGTAGCAATACGTCTTGGACAGGAGAAATACAAGATTATGTTCGAAAATTCGGAGGCATTGCGCAAATAAACCGCGGGCAGATTGATCGTTGCTATAACGGTTCAAAGGTGCAGCGCAAGGAAGTTGGATATACAGTTGGCGGCATCGCGGGTGAAAACAGCGGAAAAATACAAAATTGTTTTAATTTTGGTTCTGTTCAGCAGCAATGCGGCGGTATTGCTGGTGCGAATACAGGAGTGATTGAAAACTGTTTTACAACAAACGGCAATGTTTCGGCGACAGATAAAGGTCAATTAGTAAATACTTATGCCGGACAAGATGTAGCTGCCCAGTTTTCTGCACCTGCATTTTGCGTAGAAAATGGTCATGTGGTGCTATCTGGCTTTCCTTTTTACGGAAATGAAGATTATGTTCTTTATAACGGTGGGGATGGATCGGCGGCTAACCCTTATTTAATCATGAACGCGGAGCACTTCCAGAATATAGAAAAAAATCCGGGTGGGTATTTTAAGCAAACAGCAAATATAAGTGGGGTACAGCAGATATCTACGTTTTCCGGAGTTTACGACGGAAATGGATTTTTTATTCAAGCAGTGCGAATTATGCGGGAAGATAATGAAAAAGCAGCGCTGTTTGACCGGAATGACGGAACTTTGATGAATATACATATAGTAGATGCGATTGTACAGTCCCTGGGAGTTTCCGCAGGAATTGCGGCAGATAATTATGGAATTATACAGAACTGTTCTTTTGACGGATTGGTGACCGGAGAGAATGCGGCCGGTGTGTGTTATACCAATCATAGAGGCGGCGTAGTTGAACAAAGCTTTTCAGTTGGACAAGTTTTGGCATCAAAGGAAGCTGCCGGTATTTGCATATTTAATAACGGTATATTGAAAGATGTTTATACTGTTTCAGAAGTACAAGGAACCTTAGCCGGCGGATTGGTTAAAGACAACAGAGGAGAAATACGCTGTGCTTATTTTGCCGGCACCATTAAAGATAATTTTAGCGGAGTAGCTGTTTATAATTACGGCTTGCTTTGGGGCGTTTATGCGTGTGCGCAGCAAGCGGTTTTGCAGGATTACGGACAAAGTATGGGTGTTGCGGTGCGTGATAAAACACAAATGCTTTTCGAGAGCGCTTATCCAAGTCTGGATTTTGTGCAGATATGGGAAATGGGAAGTGAAAGTAGCTATGCATATCCGACTTTAAAAAATAACCCGCATGTTGTAATCGAAAAGCCGCAGAATACTACGCAGTTTTCCGGTGGGAATGGTACAGTTACCGACCCGTACAGAATTGTAACGCCTATGCAGCTTGCAAATATAAGCTTATATCCGGATGCAAATTTTATTTTGATGAATGATTTAGATCTGGGAAACCTTATGGTGCAGACACCCGATTTTATAGTATCAGAGTCTTTTAGCGGGATATTAAACGGAAATGGCAAAACGATAAAGGGGTATACGGCTGCAGGAAATAGGCAGGCGCTGTTTACAGAAAACAGTGGTTTAATTCAGGATCTATATATTGCCGGGAGTTTAATACAAGGCAATCAGTGTGCAGGGCTTGTTATAAAGAACAACGGAACAATTCAAAATTGTGCATTTTCCGGCGAAATTGACGGTGATGGTGCAGGTATTTGTTATGAAAACAGCGGAAGTGTTTTGCGTTGCTGTACCGATGGTAAAATAGTCGGAAACGTGGCGGCGGGTATTGCAATCGAAAATAAAGGAACAATCCAAGATTGTTATTCTACTGCGCGGTTGGAAGCGGAATCCGTATGGGGTATTGCAGGCGGTGCAGAAGGCAGTACAGAAAACAGTTGGTTTGGCGGATATATATTGGCAGATCGATGGCTTCCGATTGCAGATGGAAATCATACAAACTGTTTTTACTTGAATTTTTACGGAGATGATACAGAAGAGGCTAAAACAACAGAAAATATACAGAGTGTTTCGTTTTCTGATACTGCGCCCTGGACATTAAACGGAACGTTTCCCGTGCTTGCAGATATGCCGGTCATGATATTACCGCATTTTACCATGGAGGGTACTGGCAGCCAGCGAAATCCTTTTATTATTTTAGAAAAAGAACAGCTGAAATTTTTAGGAATGTACACAGATCGTTACTTCCGTTTAGACAGAAATTTATATTTTGAACAAGAATTGTTTCACGCCATTGATTCTTTCAGCGGCGGCTTGGATGGCAATGACAGAAAAATAAACGGAGTGCGTATTTCTGGTATAAACAGCGGATTGTTTAAAACACTTACCGGGAATGTGCAGAATTTAACTATGGAAAAATGCACCATTGAAGGCGTTGAAGCGGTAGGCAGTATTGCGGCAATAAATGAAGGAGTGATCAAAAATTGTGTTACCATAGGCGGACGCGTCGGAACTTCGGGGACGATAGCCGGAGGTATTACTGGGTATAACAAAAATAATGCCGTAGTATCCGGGTGTGCAAACGGAAGCGACATTTTTTCCGCTGCGTTTTCCGGCGGAATCGCAGGACAAAATGACGGTGTGGTTACTATGAGCAATAACACCGGCGGTGTCATTGCCACGGCAGAAGCCCTTAACAGCAGTGCCGGCGGTATTGTGGGCGCAAATAACAATTCTGTTAACCAATG
The DNA here is from genome assembly GCA_944388555.1 of uncultured Clostridia bacterium. Classification (GTDB taxonomy): domain Bacteria; phylum Bacillota; class Clostridia; order RGIG6154; family RGIG6154; genus RGIG6154. The sequence goes on along the minus strand of CALXJH010000207.1, from coordinate 6,111 downwards.
CTATAATAACGGGAAAATACTTTCGTATTCAGAAAGCGGGAAAGCATTTTCCGGAGGCATTGCAGGATTGGGCGGCGGTAAAATCCGTGATTGCTATAATACCGGTGAAATGAATGCGAAAGCAAAGGAATATGCGTATTGCGGCGGTATTTGCGGATATGCGGAAAAGCAGGTAGATATACAAAACGCATATAATACCGGGTTTGGAAACGCGACGGCAAGTACGGTGATTGTGGGTTCTGCATTAGGGTATGCGCCGATAGGGCAATTGCGCAATTTTGTCTATGAACATACGTTGCCGCCGGCAGTCGGACAAGGAAACGTGCGGGTCACAGCTGTAACGGCACAAGCCGCGGATGTTATGATGCGAAAAGAAGGTTTTGCCGGTTTTGATTTTGATACAGTTTGGGAATTCGTTTATGAAGGAGATTATTATTATCCTCAGCTTACTGCAAATCCGCAAGCTCCAAATGTTCGAGCGGAAAATATGATTGATTTTGCCGGCGGAGATGGAAGCCTGGAAAACCCCTACAAAATTATAACGCCTGAACAGCTCAATAATGTGCGCAATTATTTGGGAAGCACATTTATGCTGCTGGGAGATATAGATATGACACAGTATTGCAAAACGCACGACTTTTTACCAATCGGCGATAATGTATTCAGCTTTTTTGGACTTTTTGTGGGAAATAATTATTGTATTTCCGGCTTGTCATTTGTTGGCGATGATTTTGGCCTTTTCCGTGAAAACCATGGAGAAATTTACAATTGTTTCTTTAAGGGGGCGGAAGGAAGCGGTTCGGGAGGAACCGTTGCCGCCTATAATACGGGGCTTATTTATAACTGTATGAATTTAGAGGATATGGAAGAACAGTCGCGAGCGCTAAATGTAAACAGAGGCGGATTGGTTGGAATCAATAAAGGTACCGGTATGATTATTTCCTGCTACAACGTGGGAGACTTAAATATTTCAGGAGAAAATGTGCAGACGGCTGGTATCGCTTATGGCAATTACGGCATCATTTCCGGTTCTTTCAATGCAGGCAGTGTATCGGCAGCAGCGTCGCAGCTTTCTGTAGCCGGTGGTATAGCGGCATATAACTTCGGCGTTATTTCAGACTGTTACACTTCTAATCAAATTACAGCGCAGTCAGAAGCACAGACAGATAGCTTTGCGGGCGGAATTGCTGGAACAAACGGAAGTATTATTGTAAACTGCTATTATAGCGCTGATACGGATCCAACCGCAAGAATAAGCGGCAACATTTCTGCTACAAATAACGGTAGTTTAACCAATTGTTATTATATCGGAAAACAAGGATACGCTTATGGATTTGGTACTGTAAATAATGTAAGGGCATGTACCCAGGAAGAATTGATGAACCCAAATACATTTGAAGGATTTGATTTTGAGAATATGTGGATTATGGACGCATCGTTTCAGTATAAATATCCTCAGTTTATAGAAATCGCACATCGCGAAAAGAAATAGCTGCATAAATAACAGGCACGTGTGAAGTTTTTGGAGGTGCGACAATGGCATATCTTTGTACAAAATGTCTTTGCTAAAAATACAATCATGAATTGTCTAAAAAATAAATTGCTGAAAATCAAAAGTTTTTTGATATTGTAGTATTATCGTCAGCCGGTGATACCGGAAAAATTGTAAATTGGATAATCAAAAAGAATATGGAGGTTGTTTGAAAATGAAACTGAAAGGTTCTTTATAATTGGAATCAGTTTGTTTATTTTGTTTCAAAGTTCTGTTAGTGCTAAAACGATTCGGGAAGCATTAGATGAAAATCTGTGGATTTATGCGCCGGAGGAAACAAAAAATAATGTGTTTGCAAGTGCAAAGTCGGATGTGTATCGGGAAATGTATCAATATCGCCGTTCTTATTATCAAGAATATACCTATGAACATGTTATAATAGGGACAAGGAAAGAAAAGCCCGTAGATACGGGAGTTTCGGAACTTGTCCCTTTTTCATTTTCTTGAAATGGACAAGCGTATTTAATTTATAAGTCTAAAAATAATCAATGAGAGGTTGTGATAATGATGTCAAAAACTATAGTAATCTGCAACAAAAAGGGTGGTGTCGGAAAAACGGCTACGGCGGTTAATTTATCGGCAGCTTTAACGAGAACCGCCAAGAAGGTTTTGGTGCTTGATCTTGACTCACAGCATAATGCGACACAGATACTTACGCCCAAAGGTATAACGCTTACCAAAACAATCAGTGACCTTATGGAAAATTCTATGGACGCAGATGTATTCGAGTGCATATGCAAATCCGATGAAGGCATTGACTTCATAGGCAGCAGCAACAGGCTTACCAATACGGAAATTGCAATGGCTGGAATGTCATTTCGGGAAACAATTCTGAAAAGGCTTTTGGTTGATGTACAGAACGATTATGATTACATAGTTATAGACTGCCCGCCGAGCGTAGGGTTGATGACGCTTAATGCACTTTCAGCGGCAGACGGGGTTATAATACCGATAAAATCAAATGATTTTTCATCACTCGACGGATTTGCCGAACTGATAAAATATATTAAGCTGACAAAATCACAAATAAATACGAATTTGAGCGTAGCCGGAATCCTGCTGACATATTACTCACCCGTCACAAATATTGCAAAGGTTGTATGCGAACAGGTTGAGAGTATTAAAGCAGTACCCATATTAAAAACAAAAATCCGATTATCAACCACTGTTGCCGAAACCCCGGCAGTGCGAAAAACATTGTTTCAGTACAAGCCGAACAATAAAGCTGCGGTTGACTACGAAAAACTTGCAAAGGAGGTAATGGAACTGTATGAGCTTAAAGAAATTGCAAATGGATGCGGATAATCCGATTTTTGAGGAAATGACATCTGATGAACAATCGGAAATAGCGTCAATATTTGATACGCCGCAGATAGATGATAAGCAAAATCAGCAATCAATCTCGGAAATTTCGCTTGATAATATCAGACCGTCACAGCACAACAGGTTTGAACCGTACACAGGCGAAAAGAAACAGGCTATGATAGACAGCATTATAGAAAACGGTATCATTACACCGCTTACACTGAGAAAAACGGAAACATCGGATATATATGAAATCATATCGGGCGAAAATCGTTGGCGATGTGCGAGAGAGGCAGGACTTGAAAGCGTTCCTGCCGAGATCAGAGAGTGCAGCGAGGAAGATGCAATTATGCTTCTGACAGAAGCTAATCTCATAAATCGTGATGTATCTTTCAGAGAACGGGTTATTGCATATCGACAGCAATATGATGTTATGAAAAATAAGTCGGGTGAACGAAGTGACTTGCAAGCTGACGGAGAAAAGGTTGACAGTCTGGATATTCTTGCAAAGAAATACGGCGGTTCACGAACACAGATGTATCGGTATATCAGAACTGCGGAATTATCTGATGCTTTAATTACGGCAACAGGTTCTAACAGGATAGCACTTGACGCTGCCGTAAAATTGACAGCGCTTGACGAAAATGCACAGGCGGTTGTTGCAAACTATCTTGAACAAACACGTTGCAAAATTAAAGGAACCGGTGCAGATGAAATTGTTAAAGCGTTTAATACCAACAGCTTAAATTTTGGTTCGCTTGATGATATATTTGAAAGCGAAGATAAAAAACATAAGCCGATAACATCCATTAAAATAACAAAGTTTTCAAAGTATTTCAGCGGTGTAAGAGATTCAGAGTATATAGAACAAACCATTGAAAAAGCATTGGAGATGTATTTTGAGCATATGGAAGAAAACACAGCCGATGAAGATGATGAATACACTCAATGCGGAGAAATTGAGTAAGGAGGAGCATTGTTATGAAGGCATTGGATATTAAGTATAGAGATGTGGACGGAGCTAAATACCCCGAACTGCAAATATCTAAGAACCCCGAAGCTGATAGAATACCGCTCGGAAAATACGGACAAATATGCTTAAACTTCATTAAAGAGGAATACCCTGACAGATATGCCGAGCTTAGAATGAGCGGAGATTTAATGCCGCTTATGCACGAAGTAAATGAAGAAGCTTACAGACAGGTAAAAGACCTTACGGAAAAGCTGATGAAAAAAGAACAATTCGATAAATCAGATACGATGGCAAGGACGAGAATATATAATACCTGTCAGGCAGAAGCGGAAAGCATAGTATTAAACGAGTTTGTATATCAGCCGAGATAAAAATATAACTGATGATAAAACAAAGACAGGAGGACTGAATAATATGAAGAAAAATATAGTTATGGCAGTTATCTTTGCAATGGTTATGGGAATGAGTACGGCAAATGCAGCCGAAATTCCGACGGAATCACTTCCCTTTTATGTGAATGATGAAAGTGTGATAATTGCGGAAAGCCATATATCCGATATTTTAGATGAGGTTAAAAACGGACTTGGATATGCCGATGCGGTAAATAAAGCAAACAGCAGAATTTTAAATGCCGTGCTGAACAATGAAACAAACGGCTATGGTTACGGTGTACTTGCCGATATTACAAGAAATGCGGTATTTCAGTATCGTGAGATGTATCTGCGCCCGGAATTTTACCGAAACGCAGAGGAATGGTTAAAACCGCTGCTCACCGATATTATTGCAGAGTATGCAAACGGGACAACGGATAAAAATACAGCAATCAAAAAAGCGTATGAGAAAATATATCAGACAGCAGATAGGTCATTTGATTATGACGCACAGTTGGAGCTTGACACTTGTTACAGAGATATTCCGTCTGTTTGCGGAAGCTACTTCACCGTTGCAAGAAAGCTGATATTAAATGCAAAATGAATTGCAGACAAATCTTCAATGCCGCCCTTCGGGGCGGTTTTTGTTTTATCATCGGAAAATAAGGACAAGGTGAATATGGAGAACTATACAGGTAAAAAAGACTGTTTTGCGTATCAGACAAGACGCTGTATGGCATTGACCGAAATGCTTTGCAAAACGAGAAAATGCTCGTTTTATAAAACACGCAGACAGTTTATAGAGGATTTGAAGAAATATCCTCCGCCGGAGGGTATGCACTGGCGAATAAGAGATAAATAAAAATATAATGAAAGCAAATTAAGATAAGCCGCAAAATGTCAGAGAAATCTGATGTCTTGCGGCTTTTTGTTTGCTTTCTGCGGAAGGAGGAACATAAATGAGCAAAATAAAAGCCGTTTGGGAGTTGTTTGACGAGGCGAGCCGCGAGGCATCAAGAAACGGCAAGGAGTGGACGGATTATCTGAAATTTGCGTCACGAATATATAAATATAACTTTGATAATGCCTTGCAGATTTACGGACAGAAGAAGGACGCAACTATGCTTGCCGAAAGAGAGCTTTGGGAAAACCGTATCGGCAGAGCAATCAATAAGGAGCATACCAACATAGCCGTATTTGATGTTATGTCGGCAAAGCCGCAGCTTCGCTATCTGATTGATATATCCGATACAAGCGGTGATGAAAAAACATATCCTCGTCTGTGGCGGCTCACATCTGAAAATTCGCAGCCGCTTTTGGAAAGACTCAAGGCGCAGCACCCGGCAGACGCAGATACGATTGAGGAATATATCGGGTTTGAAGCTGTACGCAGAGTTAATGAGATTCGCCCCGGCTTTTATGACGGCATTAAAAGAAATACCGAAGGCTCGCCGCTGTTTGAAATTGAGGACGACGAATTAAAAGCTAAGGTCAATGTTATGGTGTGGAACAGCGCCGTATATATGATGTATTCAAGATGCGGCTTTGATACAAGCGGACTTGACGGACAGTTTGAGGATATTTCTGATTTTAATAATAAATCCCTTTTGTATCGTATGGGCAACTGTGCAACAATTATTGCAAGAGATTTTTTAAGCGAGTGTGCAACAAGCTTAAATCAGCTTGCAAAGGAACGCCGTGAGCAAGCCATCAGTGAAAAGAATAATACCGAACCTCAAATAGCACCGCCCGTTTCCGCAAAAAGGCGTATAGCGGAGAATATCCGAAAAGGTGCAGGGAAAACCGCAGAGGTGAGCCCTGCACAATTAAGTATTTTCGGCAATGATGAAGAAGCTGCCGAAACAGTTGATGTTAGCAGTGAAAGTGACGAAATCAGCGATGATGATGTT
>CALXJH010000206.1 GCA_944388555.1 uncultured Clostridia bacterium | reverse complement strand
GGAAATCTTGTGGTATTGGGCGCGCAAACCTGTACACGTTTTGCTCGGCTTGCGGGGATAGACGCAGGCAAAACCGAAATCTGCCGAATCGCGGTTGCCGCCAACGACGGCAATTTTTCCTACACCGCTTCGCCCGCGCCCGTTTTGCGCTTAAAAGAAGGCAGGGGAACCCTTTATTCCAATCTGGATCTGCGCGACGCTTTCGGGTATGCGTTTTGCACACTGCCGCTGGGCGACGGACATATCACCCTGATTCCCTTTGCACTGGGCACCAGCTATTTTAAGCAGAAAAGCTACATGTTTGTGCAGTATCTGAAAGAGGTGCTGTGTACGGTAACGGCGCCCATGATTGAAATAAACCAGCCGGATATTGACCTTACTCTGCAAAAAGAGGACAATACCTTGTATTTGAATCTAATCAATCTGCGGCAGGGACGGCACACCTTAGACCGCGTGGTATATGATTATATTCCCGACGCAGCCGACGTCTTGATTACGGTACACGGCACTTACCGTGCCGTCAGTGCGCCGCTTGGCGAAGCGTTTACCTATGAATGCGGACCCGACATGACCGTCATTCGTCTGCCCCGCCTTTCTATTCATACTGTTTTTGCGCTGGAATGTAAATAAAAAAAGCGCCGGATTCAATAGGAATCCGGCGTTTTTCGTTTTTTTCGGCTATTCTTGGTTCTTTACATAAAACAAACTGGTTTTGCGGTGCGGCAGACTGCGCTTTTTAAGGCAAGGTGCTGCATTCCGGCAAGATGCATGTCTATCCCAAATGCGCTGCAATGGCTTGATTGATTTTCTCTCTGGTTTCCAGCAAAAACGCGGCGTCTTTCGGATATTCCGTAAATGTTATTTTGCCGCTGCGCTCTATAACAGACAGCACCGCTTCCCGCCCTGCCAGGCGCTCTAAAAGCTGCATAGCAGATAAATCCTGCAACGCCTGGTAGAATACTTCACTGCGGATAGACTCTATCGCGCCCTGTTTTCCGGGGTATACCGCAAAAGAATCCCCCGACGGGAATCCGCCGGCCGCGTCTGTGACAGAAAACGGATCCACTGCCCATTCCGACTGCCGCGAAAAATAAAAATTAAATCCCCAATGCAAAAAGCCTTCCACCTGATATTTATAAAACTGCGTGCCTATAATGCGATTGCGCGCCGACGGCATTGCCATAAAACGGTTGGATAGTTTAACCCCTTGCCCGCAGCAGTAATAGCACCAGCGTTCAGGCAAATCCGCCTCTTTAAAAAATGCCTCGGCGTGTCCGGTTTCGGGCACGGGAATTTCCACCAGTCCGTTTTTATAAAACGCAAGGCTGGACAGCGCGTCTATTACTTTAAAGCCTTTCAGATGCTTTTTTACAATCGCTTTGGCTTTGGCATAACTTTCAAGATGGTTTAAAGACGGCTCATCCGATACATGAAAATAGGTATGCGCCGCAATGCCTTCCTTCTTTAAAAAAGCGGTAAGCTGCGGCAAAAATGCGTCTAAAAACGCGATGTATTCCGGTGCATCCGCCCTAACTTCCCAGCCAAACTTCTTTTTTCTGCCGTGCGCGGTATTGACCACAATTTTTGGCGCATGCTCTGCGCCCCACTGGGTAAACAGATGCGCCATTTCATAATACAAAATTCCCTGCCGGCGGCAGATATCTATCCAGCGTTTGAGCTTTTCAAATCCAAACCGGTAGGTATTTCCCTCTTTCGTGACTTCTACCAGCTGAACGGTAGGACGTTCTCCCCCGATTGCCGTATCCAATGGGGGGGTAAACAGCGGTGTGAGCAGCATATTCACGCCGCAGTGTACAGCCGCACCGATAAATTGTTCTAAAAGCTGCCAATGCTTTTCCGAAAACATTTTTGTTTTGTAATACGCAGCAATGCAGTCCGCGTGAAACCAGTTGGTAAATTTTATGGTTTGCTCGGGAAGCTTTGCCCCAATGACTTTTATACGCATTTTTTCGGTATGCATAAAGTCCTGCTGTTTATTTTTAAGGGTAAGTGCCGCCTCGTAATCGCCTGCCGGCGCCTGCCTGGGTATCTGCACGGTGATCCAAAGCGTATGATACTGAAAGGGAATGGCTTCTATATGCTCGGGTTCTAACAGCACATCCGGATACAGTCCCGGCTCGGTAGAAAGATAGTTTTCGTCGGTTGCGTCGTCAAACGCGGCAAGTGTTACCGGCACATGCCCGACCTTTCGCACCGTTAATTCAAACGGACAGTCCGCCGTAATTTCAAGCGGCATTTTTAAATGATCGTCTTTATAATAAACAATCTGCCAGGAGATCCGTTCTCCCTGCAGTGCGGAAATACAAGTTTGTTCTTCTTTCGGCATACCGCGGTGCAAAAATACCTTTTCCAGCGCGGAAACCTGTTTTACCTCTATCATAAACATCCCCTCCTTTTTTTATTATATCTGCCGCCTGCTGAAAAGTAAATAGAAATTTTGTCCCTTTTTCTTTGAATTTGGCCCCCTATTGCATTTTTCGGCCGATTGTGCTATACTGATAAAATCGAATAAAGCCATGCCGCCCCGCGCCGCATGGATACAGAAAGGCGGTCTTCCCCCCATGCACACAATTGATTTACATGTTCATACAGCGGAATCCAGCCCCTGCGGCGTTGTACCTGCCGCAAAAATGGCTCTGCACTATAAACAGAAAGGGTTTTCCGGCATTGTCATAACCGACCACTACCGCAAAAACCTTTTTACCTGTGCGGAGGACGAAGAAAATATCCAGCGTTTTTTAGCGGGTTACCGCAATGCAAAACAAGCAGGTGACGCCTGCGGTTTGCGCGTTTACCTCGGCATGGAGCTGAAACTGAACGAACATCCCGACAATGAATATTTGCTGTACGGGATTGATGAAGCCTTTCTGCACCGCTTCCCGCGTATTTTTGCGCTCCCGCTTCCAAAGGTACACCAAATTGTAAGGGATTACGGTGCGGTGCTCATTCAGGCGCACCCGTTCCGCAATTTAAACTGCACGCCCCGTTCCATCTTAGATGTGGATGGTTATGAAGTGTTTAACGGACACTTTTGCCATTTGAATTTCAATGAGCATGCCCTTTGGCTCGCCGAAGCGCGTCATGCACTCATGACCGCAGGCTCAGACGCGCATACCCTTTATGACATAGGAAACGGCGGCGTGTATGAGCCCGACCTTCCTGCCCCCGGCGCGCTGGCAGATTTCATAAAAACCAAGCCTGCCCGGCTGCAAACAAGAAAGCAGGCGCTGAAAGTTGCCGTCTTAACTTCCGACGCGCCGGCGGCGATGCAGGCGCTTTCCACCCTTTCAGGGCTTGACGCCGTTTTGACCTTTGCCGCCGGGAACATACAACCACCTGCCGGCGTTCCGGTTTTCTGTGCAGATACCCCCTTTTACACCTATCTGCCCGATAGGCGCTATACCCTCTTTTCCGGCAACGCGAAGGATACGCATCCTTTAGAGCCTTCGCTTTATATGTGCACCGGAAAAACACAGCCGCCTTCCTTTGCGTCCTGTACCCTTGCGAGAGATTCCCGCTTTTCGGTATCCCGTTCCGGTTCGCAGTTTCAAATTACGATTGCCGACAAGAGTCTGACCGTCCTTTCGTTCCGCGGATTTCGGCCGTCCCTTGTCTATGAGGAGATTTATCATGACTAATGTGCGTTTTTCAAATCAAAATTTAATTCGATTGCTCATTCCGCTGTTTTTAGAACAAATTCTAAACTTTTTAGTAGGATTTGCCGATACGCTGATGGTTTCCGGCGCCGGCGAAGCAGCCGTTTCGGCTGTTTCTCTGACCGATTCCATTAACGTGTTGATTATCTTCCTGCTCTCGGCACTGGCTTCGGGCGGCGCCATTGTTTACGCACAGAGTATTGGGCGCCGGGATTATACTTATGCCCAAAAAAGCATTGGACAGCTTCTGATGATTGTGCTTTCCATTTCGATGATTATCTGCGTTTTGTGTCTGCTTCTGCGCGATCCCATTCTGCGGCTGCTTTATGGCAGTGTAGAGGCTAAAGTTATGACCGACTGCCGGGTTTATTTGCGTATTACCGCGCTTTCTTATCCGTTTATCGGGCTGTTTAACGGATTTTGCGCCCTGTACCGCGCCGGCGGCGACTCCGCTACCGGACTATATGCGTCGGTTGTCATGAATCTCATTAACGTCATCGGGAACGCCATCTGCGTGTATGGTCTTAAAATGGGGGTTGCGGGCGTGGCTTACCCAACCCTGATTTCCAGAATGGCCGCCGCCCTGATCATGCTTTTACTCTCTCTGCGGCCCGGCAGTCTGATTCGCATGGAGCGGCAATGGAAATACTATCGATTTGATCCTAAAATCGCGCTTTCTATTTTAAAAATCGGGATTCCGACCGGTATTGAAAACAGTCTGTTTCAGTTTGCAAAGCTTTGCCTGACCAGCTTAGTTGCCACTTTGGGCACTTCTGCTACCGCTGCCTGGGCCGTTTCCAATAACATTTCTTTGCTGGAATATATTCCGTCCTCTGCCATCGGTATCGCTATGGTAACGGTTGTCGGACAGTGCTTCGGCGCCGAAGAGTATGCGCAGGTTAAATACTACGTCCGCAAACTCATTAAGCTCACCTACCTTTTGTTACTCCTGCTCGTGCTCCCCTTAACCATCTTTGCCAAACCCATTATCGGCTTATTTAACATCTCTGCACAGGCACAGCACATCACCTGGATACTGGTTTTAATGAGCAGTGTCGCCATATTTATGCACCCGCCGGCTTTCCCGCTTTCCCATGCGCTGCGCTCTGTTTCGGATGTCACCTACACCATGGCTGTCGCCATTTTTTCGGTGTGGCTGTTTCGATTCTGTCTGTCTTACCTGCTGGTACGATATACCGCGTTATCTATCTACGGCGTTTGGCTGGCTATGTTTGCCGACTGGCTGTTCCGTGCCGCGCTGTTTATTCCGCGCATGCGTCATTTTTATAAACGATGGGGCGTATAACCTATTTGTCTTTTTCGCATCCCGCTTACATAGTTTACGAAAACAAAAAGAGACGGCTTAGCCGTCTCTTTATTTTTACGTGCATATCTGCTGGTTTTATTAC
>CALXJH010000205.1 GCA_944388555.1 uncultured Clostridia bacterium | reverse complement strand
GCGGCTTATAGCGGCGGACATATTGTGCATGGCTGTGCAAATGCAATGTATTTGCCGAAAGTTATTAAATACAACGCAAAAGAGCCGGAAGCTGCTGCCCGTTATGCAGATATTGCAAGATTTATCCATCTCCCGGGCAATACCGATGAAGAATTGGTAGACGCTTTGATTAAAGAAATTCGCGCGATGAATGAAAAACTCAATATTCCTACCTGCATTAAGGAGTATGAAGGCGGTATTATTGATGAAAAAGAATTCAACGAAAAATTAAAGAGTGTTGCAGAGCTTGCAGTTGGTGATGCTTGCACAGGCTCAAATCCGAGAGCAATTACGCCGGCAGAAATGGAAAAACTGCTCACTTGCTGCTTCTATGATACAGAGGTTGATTTCTAAAAGTTTAAATAGCACACGAAAAAGGAGCAGTGTAAATATTTACACTGCCCTTTTCTTTCAGAAAGCAAATAGCTGATATGATACCTAAAAAGGAGAATAGACTATGTTTAAAATACTAGAAAAACAAGCGCTGAATCCTACAGTAACCAAAATGGTTGTAGATGCGCCATTCATAGCAAAAAAAGCAGAACCGGGACAGTTTATAATTCTGCGCGTAAATGCGGAAGGTGAGCGTATTCCGCTGACTATTGCGGATTACGACCGGGAAAAAGGCACTGTTACCATTATCTTTCAGATTGTTGGGGCGACAACGGAAGCGTTGAACCATTTAAATGTTGGAGATTGTATACATGATTTTGTAGGTCCGCTCGGAACACCTTCGCACATAGAGGAAAATAAAAAAGTTGCGGTTATTGGCGGCGGCGTTGGATGTGCCATTGCTTATCCTGTAGCAAAAAAGCTGCATGAAATGAATTGTACGGTACACACAATTACAGGATTTCGCAATAAAGATTTGGTTATTTTGGAAAAAGAATTTCGTGCGGTCAGCGATAAATTTATAATGATGACCGATGACGGAAGTTACGGTAAAAAGGGCGTGGTAACCGAAGCATTGAAAGAGCTGATTGAAAGCGGCGAACAATATGATGAGGTTATTGCCATAGGTCCGCTTATCATGATGAAATTTGTCGCACAAACCACCAAACCTTACAATATAAAAACAACCGTGAGCATGAATCCCATTATGATTGACGGAACCGGTATGTGCGGTGGATGTCGGTTAACCGTTGGAGGACAAACAAAGTTTGCCTGTGTAGACGGCCCGGATTTTGACGGACATTTGGTTGATTTTGATGAGGCAATGGAAAGAGCAAGCATGTATAAACCGTTTGAACGAAAAGCCTATGAAGAAACCTGCAACTTGTTTGCAAAGGAGGTGCAGTAATATGCCGAATATGTCTTTGAATAAAAATGAAATGCCGTCTCAGCCGGCAGATGTGCGTAATAAAAATTTTAAAGAGGTTGCGCTTGGATACACAGAAGAACAAGCGGTTGACGAAGCAAATCGTTGTTTGAACTGCAAAAACAAGCCGTGTGTAGGAAATTGTCCGGTACACATCGATATTCCAGCATTTATTGCAAAAATCAGAGAGCGTGATTATGAAGCAGCCTATCAAATTATAACGCAAGCCAGTTCTTTGCCGGCAGTATGCGGACGTGTATGTCCACAAGAAACGCAGTGTGAGCAAAAATGTGTACGCGGGATAAAAGGAGAACCGGTTGCTATAGGAAGATTGGAGCGATTTGTAGCAGATTGGCATAATCAGCATCAGCAGGAAAAACCGCAAAAACCTGAAAGCAACGGGCACAAAGTGGCGGTAATCGGATCCGGACCTGCCGGATTGACATGTGCCGGTGATTTAGCGAAAAAGGGTTATGATGTAACGGTGTTTGAAGCCTTGCATACAGCAGGCGGTGTTTTGGTATACGGAATACCCGAATTTCGTCTGCCGAAGTCTATTGTAGCCAAAGAAATTGAAACGCTCAAGGAAATGGGTGTAAAGATACAGACCAATATGGTTATAGGAAAAGTGTTATCCATTGACGAATTGTTTGAAGATGGATATGAAGCGGTTTTCATTGGTTCCGGCGCAGGACTTCCGCGGTTTATGAATATTCCGGGTGAAAACTTAAAAGGCGTTTATTCCGCTAACGAATTTTTAACGCGTGTAAACTTAATGAAAGCCTACAAAGAAGGCGGCGCAACCCCAATTCAGCATGCGAAAAAAGTTGCGGTTGTGGGCGGCGGCAATGTGGCAATGGATGCGGCAAGATGTGCAAAGCGTTTAGGTGCAGAAGATGTTTATATTGTTTATAGACGTTCCATGGAAGAACTGCCGGCAAGGCAGGAAGAGGTACATCACGCGATGGAAGAAGGCATTGAATTTAAACTGCTCGTTAATCCGGTTGAGATTCTCGAGGGCGAAAACGGTTTTGTAAGCGGAATAAAATGTATTGAAATGGAACTTGGAGAACCGGATGAGTCAGGGCGCAGACGGCCTGTAGCAAAGCCTAATTCAGAGTTTGTTCTGGAAGTGGACAGCGTAATTATGTCTATCGGAACATCTCCGAATCCTTTAATTAAATCGACAACAAAAGGATTGGAAACCAAAGCATGGGGCGGAATTATTGCAGATGAGGAAACCGGGCAAACCTCACGTGAAGGCGTTTTTGCCGGCGGCGACGCGGTAACCGGCGCGGCAACAGTAATCCTTGCTATGGGCGCAGGAAAAGAAGCAGCAGCGGCAATGGATCGCTACATTCAATCCAAGCAATAAAAAATCGCGAAATAAATAACAAACGAAAAAGGACTAAGCAATATCCCAATATAAAGGGAATTGCTTAGTTTTTTTTGCGTTGATAAAAGCAGGGAAAGGTCGACGCGGTGTAAAAAAGCGTTTGCGCAGAATACGGTTATGTTATACCAAAGCGAAAAAAATAATGACATTAAAGAAAGAGAAGCGCATAATAACGATGCGATAAGGTGCGGCAAATGCCAGCCGAAAAGAAAAAGACTGCCAGAACAAAGAGGCAGTCTTTAGAAGCTATGCGGCAAACAAAATGCGGGATGGACGCGCTTTGCTCACCGGGGAAATTGCTATATTCATTTTGCGTAGGAAAAGGTACGTTTATTTTGTAAGCGGTGTTAATGTTTTTTGGGATGATTTTATGGTAGAACCGTCTATTGTTTTTTCAATATAATACGTAAAGTCTGCCTTTGGATTTTCTACTTTGATAATAAATTCAAAGGGCGCATAGGTATCTTCGGCGGTTTTCCATTCCCCGTCCTCTGTTTTGTAGTGCAGAACTGCTTTTTCCGCTTCACCCAGGCTTTCTGTAATATAGACGTAAGCGTAATAAGCGTTGGGTGACATTTGTAAGAGATAGCCGGTGTCGGTTTCTCCTTCTTTCGGCAATGCGGTCTGTTTGCCTTCTTCTGCGGGATTTATTCCTGCCTTGGCAAAGGAAGGAGCAAGAACAGAATCTGCATTTAGTTTAATAGAAACAATGGAGCGCGCGGGTACAGATAGGGTTGCCTGTCCGTTGGTTATCTGTATGGAAGATGTGTTTCCGTCCGCGTCGTAAACCACTGCTTCACCCGTATAACCCGAAAGAACATCCCCTAAAGTAAAGGTTGCGGTTTGGTCAGTTAAATCTTCGTTCATGAACGCAAAGGCTGCAACACCGTCTTTACGCGCGGCGATCCAGTCTATCTGTATATTATCGGTTTCAACAAGGCCTTCTTTCAGCCAGAGCCACATATCCTTTTCGTCATAGAAACGTCCGGATTGCCCGCCGTACATACGGTTTGAAAAATATGCATAACCTGCGTTGCGTACAGAGGGGAAATAAATATTTTGGTTTGACCAATTCCACGCCTGTGTAAACAGGAAATCTTGCAGCATAGCTAAAAACGGCTGAATGTGATGCCAGTAAAGTCCTGTAATATCCGGACCGTTATAAGGATAATCTGGATTTTGCTGGTAAGCAAAGTAATTATTATAATAATAGCCCGAATAGGTCGCATGTCTGCCGACAACCGCATTTCTTGCATAAGTTTCAAATATTTTTTCGCCGGAATATTCTGCCAATCTCAATAAGTCCGGGGCCCAGTTTGCCATAATCATATTTCCCGAATCGTGCATGGTGTACGTAAAGGTTTGTTCTAACGATAAACCGCCTCTGGAAACAACCCAGAAAGGAAGGGTTTGGTCTTGCAATGTTTCCATGTTATCCGGATAACCCGGACGAAGTTTATCTTTGCCATACCAATGCGGACCACCGCCCGAAGCATAATGATTTTCGCGGGTATAGTCGGCAGAAACCGTATACATTTCGTCTCCGCTGCTAGGATAAATCCAAACGGTTGGCAGTAAATTCTTCGCAGCTTCAACGGCAGCGTCAATATATTTTTGCTCTTTTGTTACTTCATATAAGTCAATCAGTCCGAAAAATTGCGGATAAAAATCAACAGCAATAAACATTTCTTCATCAAAACGGACAGAGCGCGGAGCGTCAATATTCTCTTCTATGTATTTATCGGCTTCTGTTTTGGCTTTTTCTAAATATTCTGTGTTTCCGGTATATTGATAAAGCCATAGATAATCCTGATACAGCGGAGAGGAACCATATGGATCAGTATGTACAAGGCCGTTTTCAATACCATATTCCCCTAATTGCGGCAGCAATCCCTGACTCATGATATATCCCCCGCCGTAAACAGTGGTGCCGTAGTTTTGACAGGGTGTACCAATGGGTGTTACACCTCCGTATATTGCACTTCCCTCAATATCGCCGTTATTATAATGAAAACCGGGTCTTGTAAGCAAGTAAGCGATGGTTGGAATGGTTCGTGTTTCTAAGAAATCCTCATCCTCTGTCAGCAAATAGGTAGACATAAACACCAACGGATTCGACTGCGTCACTAAATTTTCCGCTTCTATATTATAATAGCCTTTTTGGTTCTCATCCCAGCCCGCACGATCACTGGCGGCAAGATTTGTTGTGTTAAAAATAGCGTCGTTCAGGGTGGAGAAATAATTGCGTCTGTAGTCGGTTAAGTCATAAATATCTAAAGCAAAATGCTCATATACAGGATACCATTCGCCCACAGATTCAATTATTCTGTATTGGATAGAATAGCTTTCGCCAGGGCGCATCTTTGAGTTCTCACTTGTGTAAAGCGGTGTGACAAGCGAAGGCAGTGCACCGCCCGATGGTCCCCGGAGAGAGAAGCCATATTCGGCGTTTTCTACTTTCGGCCACCGCAGAGGTACACTCTCCTTTTCGACCGCAATGCCAATGGTAACATTTTTTCCTTCTGTGTTTTGAATTGTTTTTAAAGCCATTGGAATGGTTGCGTAAGGTTCTGTTACCAAAAGAGATTCTGTTGGTAAAACGGTTCCGTTAAAGCGGAAAGGCAAAAAAGCATAGCTGTATTCTTCTGTTTCGGCACCCGACAGGATGTTTGCGGTGAACTGTCCTTCTATTTTGGGTGTAAGTGTAAACGTAACCAGCGGCTCTTTTTCACCGTCTCGCAGTTCCACTTTAAATGTCGCGTCTGCGTAGGTGTTGCTTGCGGTAAGTATAGCGGTTTTTTCGTCTATAACTTCAATTGCACTTGGGATCAGCCAGGACGGCTCTCCAATTTTATAGATATCGCTTTCATTTACCGTTGTTAATGTTCCGTTTTGCGTAAATGTTGCTTTATATATCGGGAATTGTCCGGACTGTGATTCGGATGTTCCCTCTTTGGCATACATTAAAAGTACACCCATGCTATTTTCACGTGAGGTGGTTATCTCACCGTTCACGCGCATCTGTTTCTGTATAACGGTGCCGTTTGGTGTTTCAACGGTATAAAAGTCAAGCGTAACCGTATCGGAAGTAAGTGTATGTACAGAAGATGGCGCATTTGTCGACTTTGCCCAGGTTGGGTAGTAAACATTTGCATTATAGGACGAACCTACAATTTCAGCACTTTCTGCAATTTTATCATAGCTGGTCGGCGGGGATTTCAGTTTTGTGTCTTTTGTTATGAAAAAGCCGCCGCAACGCGCGTAGAATGTAGAGGTGTCCACCAGATCTATTTCCAGTATGCCTTGTTCTAAATGGAAAGTGCCCATCTTTTCCCAAACAAATCCCTCTTTTCCGTGTTGTCCAAAAGTTTTAGGAATGCGTTCACCGTTTAGTTCCACATCAAAATAGCGCGAACCTTGTTGGTTTGTAGCGTAATCGCGCGCTAAAACAAAAATCTGATAGTCTGCGGTTTCTGGTATTTTGACACGGGCTTTTGCCGGTTCAGATTCCATAGATTCATCTTCTTTGCCTTTTAAGTTACTGCCTGTAAAGGCGGTGCTGGCAGTATCCATTTTCCAAGAACCAAGTTCTGTGAAAGCCTTTGCCGGGACAAAAAGATTTTCTGCGCCAGGATTGCCGGTCAGAATGGAAACGGTTTGCTTTTCTTCCGACCAATTAACAGTGCAGCCCAATGCTTCTGATACAAAACGTATCGGCACAAGCGTGCGGTCATTTACTAACTGTGCTGGCACATCTAAGGGTATATTTGTATTGTTTTTCATGGCGGTAGTATTTCCAATCTGAAGCGAAATAGTGATATCGTCTTTAATGGCGGTTACGGTTTCTGTTTCTTCCTTCCAGTATACCTGTGCGCCAAGCGCTTCAAAAATGCCGCGCATAGGAACAAGCGTGCGGTCATTTACAATAATGGCCGGCTGGTCATAGGTCTGTAATACGTTGTCTATGAGAACCAGAACGCCCTCTCCCTCAATAGGAAGCGCTGGAATATCCATTTCAATATCAATGGGTGGCTGCGGAAGCGGTTTGCTTTCCGGAGCCGGCGTGTCAGAAAGTTCTAAAAGAGTAAAGCGAATGGCAGAGTTTCGGATGGGAACTTGACCGCCATCTGTTTTTGTAACCGAAACGGTATCGTATCCATTTCCCCAGAAATCATAGGTTCCAAGGGTGTACCAATCTGAAGCGCCGGTTGTAAAGTCAACCGAAACGCTTTCTTCCTGCTCCATATGCTGGATGATAAATGTTTGATCTTTTAAAGAATTGGAATGTACAGGCCGGAAAATTTCTACTTTGTATTTACCTGCCGGCATATAAGGTGTGTAAGTAAAGGATGAGCCAGAGGCAGAAGCATAATAGCTGGAAATACCGTTATATCCGACTGCGACAAACGTTTCTTTCCATTCTCCGTTTTGTTTGGCGTAGATCGGATCATTTGCGGGAATGAGCATGCTGTCCCCTACCTTCTCAGGCGCTTTTACATCCGAAACCGGTATTTCTGGTTCCGGCTCCTCGATTTCGGGCGGTGTTCCGGGAATGATTTCGGGTTTTTCTTCCGGAATGGGCTCGTCAATTAGCGAAACCAGCTCAAAAGCAATAGCAGATAAACGAGTTACTTTATTTTGATCCAATCCATCCTCGCGGTAGACAGATATGCTGTCATCGCCGTCGCCCCAGAAATCAAAAGTGCCGATTTCTGTCCAGCCGGGTTCGCCGGTTGTGAAATCAACGACTGCATAATCGGTTTTTCCGCGGTGGATAATTTCAAAGACTTGTGCGAAAAGAGAACTTTCATGCACTGTTTTATAAACAAAAACTTTATAGGTACCTTGTTTGAGTTGTGGAATCCACTTTGCTGAACCTTCGGAAGACAAATAACGGGAAGGAACGCCAGGATATCCTTGTATCGCGCTGTTGGTCGTTGTTTGCCAGGATCCTTCCTCAGAATAGTTGCTATCGGCGGTTGTAAAAACGATCAGGTCTTCTGCTGCCACAGGCAGTGTTAGAAGAGAAAATAGCAACATGACAGCTAAGATTTTTGCAATACGTTTCATCGTCAAACCCTCCTTTTTTAATTAGTATAGCATTTTTCTTTTTAAAAGTACATTGACAAAAATGCTAATTTTGCATATAATTCTATCATAAGGGGGAAAATTCGGTGAAAATCAAAAAGTTAAACATTGGATTTATAAGTGCTGGCGGAGGCGATATTGTCTATACAAAAAAGAATATAGAGGGGATAATAACGCAAAAAGTTTCGCCATATTTTTCATTGTTTCAAAATTTAGGGGACGATGTCAAGGTACAGGCGGGAGAAGAAAAAACAGAGATCCTCCGAAAATATGAGTGCGCTATTTTTCCTTCTAACCAGGTACAGATTTGTAAGCGAGTGCGCCCTATGCAGCCGTTTCACGAAGCAATTCAATGGCTGTATTTTGACGTGATTGTAAATGACGTATATAGAATTGATGATCTGTTTTCGTTTCCAATCAAAATCCCGGAGCAATATACCGAACTGTTATATACATACATAAAAGAAATGATAAACTATGGGGATGGCGAACAAACATTATGCGATCGTCTTTCTATCGCGTATAAAATTATTAAAATTCTACTATCGATTGCAGAGGAAAAACCAAAGGTAGATAACGATGTTTTTTGCGCAATCAATTACATAAAAAAGAATTACCATCAAGCGATTACGGTTTCAGATTTGGCAAAAGAAGCCAATTTATCAGAGTCGCATTTTTTCAGAAGATTCAAGAGGCAGACAGGGAAATCGCCGATCGCTTACATCAACGATTACAGATTGATTATGGGATCTATGCTTTTACAAAATACCAATATGCGAATCAGTGCCGTTTCAGCAAAAACCGGATTTAAAGAAGCATATTATTTTTCAAAACAATTTATTAAAAAGTTTGGTGTTTCGCCCACCGCGTATAGAAAAATGTATTTATAAGAAAAAAGCAGCGCGCATAGGTTTAAACGGAAGAAAAGCGTTTATTGCGAAAAGACAGCGGTGTAACTCCGGTTGTTTTTTTAAACGCGTCATAAAAAGCGGCGCTGTTATGAAATCCGCAGGCATAGGCGATATCTAACACACTTTTTTCGGTAGAACGCAATAGCTCAATGGCCATTTCTATTCTTTTTGAGGAAATATATTGGTGAAATCCAAGTCCGTTATATTTCGCAAATTGTTTAGAAAGTGCGGAAGGAGATAAATGAACAAGTGCGGAAAGATGGGAAAGCGAAAGATTTTCTGTGATATGAGACGAAATATACTGCAAGACAGCTTCAATTTCCGGCCGCATTTTTTCCGGCGTATCGGGCAGAACCGGGGCGAAATGGCGCAGTAAGGAAGCTAAGGCCAGTGAAATATACCCTTTTGCAAAAAGCGCGCAAAAGGGTTCTTTTTTTTGGGATTGCGCAAACGCTGTATAAAAATAAGATTTAAATTCCGGAACCTCATTTAAAAAAAAAAAAAGGGGAAGCTGTGGGGGGCGGTTTATAAAAAGAGGGCGTTGTTCCGGCAAAAGGTCGGTGATGTCCATTTCGCAGACTAGCAATGTAAGCGTTCCGCAGATGCTTTTAAAGTAACGCCGTTCTCCGTTTCCCATTAAAAAAGCAAGGCCCGGGTAAATAGAAAAATCTTTGCCGTTAATATTCCAGATAGCTGTACCGGATTCAACAATATGTATTTTAATAGTATGAAAAATGCCCGGACGTTTACTGACTTCTTCATTGCGATAGAAAAAACGATGAATCGTTGGAAATTTTTGATGCATATACACCCCACCTTTTTAGGTCAGTATAACATAAATTTAAAAGAAAAACAAGGGAATGGAAAAAAACTTGGTAAAAAGGAAAAAAACGGGAAGATTTTACAAAGAAAGACAGATATAATAAAAAAGAAAGGAGGGCGCGGGATGAAAGAAACGGAATTATTTATTGTAGGCGCTACTTTTGCGGCAATTGGAATAGCGGACGCGCTGGGGAAACAGACCGTTATCGCAGAAGAAACGTGCGTTTTAGGCACAGAATTTGCCGCCGCGTTTAATCAAAAAGAGCCAAAAAAAATTACGTGCTTTACAGAGAGCGGAAAAAAACTTGAGAAACAGCTTGCAATGCGCGGACTGCTAAACCCAAATGGGGAAATTTATGCACAGCCGGCGGTTTTTGTTTTGGCAAAAGCATGTATTAGGCAGCAAATCCAACTGCACTTTAATACGCTGGTAACCGAAATAAAAAAATTGGAAAACGGCTATAAAGTAACCCTGTTTAATTGCGACGGCTATCAAACAATCTTGGCAAAGCAAGTTATAGATACAACGTCCACAGGGGTATTTAAAAATAAAAAAAGAGAAAAATGGATTTGTTCTGCCGTGGCGCAAAACGGACAGATTAAGAACGAAATAACAGATATGCAATATATACCAATTCCGCTTGCGGAGAGCGAAGGATGGGTTGAGGCGCGAAAGAAAACGCTGGCATATGCGAAAGAAAAAAACGCAAAGATCGTGATGATAGCAAACGCGTTTTGCTACCGGGATCGGGTACAGCCGACAGAGCAGGAAGGTGTGCTTTGGATTCCTTCTGATGGATTTTATAATTTGCTTGACGCGTATGAGGGAGGTGCGGCATATGTGCAGCAGGGAATATGACGTGATTGTTGCAGGGTTAGGCACAGCCGGCGCAATTGCCTTAATCCAATGTGCGCGGCTGGGCTTAAAAACATTTGGAATTGAACGAATCAACCAAATGGGCGGAACAGGGACAGCCGGCGGGATAGGCTCATATTATTATGGATCAAAAGGCGGTATGTATGAAGAACTAAACGAAAAAGCGGCAAAACTGCAAGAAATCTATTTTAAAACCAACGGATATGCCTTACCGGGTGCAAAAGCAGTGGTTTTGGAAAAAGAGGCAATAGCGGCAGGTGCGGAATTTGTTTATAATGCTGTTATTACAGAGGTTATACAAAAGGATCATAAGGTTTGCGGTGTTGTTTACAGTGCCGATGGGAAAAGCACTTGTCTGCAGGCGAAAGTGTTGATTGATACAACAGGAGAAGGCGAGGTTGCACAGCTTTGCGGATGTGCGTTTACCAAAGGCAGAGTGTCTGACGGAAAAACACAGCCATACACGAATTGTGTTTTCATAGCAGACCCGGCGGCAAGAATAGAAAACAAAGATGCCGGACATATCAATATGCAAGACAATACGGAAATGTCAAACGAGTTGCTTCGTGCAAACACGCTGCCGTTTTATTTAAAGGATGCCTATGGCAAAGAAAAAATATATCTGACAAACGCACCGTTTCCGGGCGTGCGGGAAGGACAGCTGATAGAGGGCGAAGAAAAAGTTACATTAAATGATGCGCTTTCTGCAAAACAGCAGAAAAACACAATTTTTTATGCTTATTCAAATGTTGATAAGCATGCAAAAGACGTTGCATTTGAGGGCAGACAATTAAAAGATTGGTATTTATGCGCTGGATTGTGGAGCGTGAATATGTCTGTTGCCGTGCCTATGGGCGCAGTTATTCCAAAAGGAAAAGAAGGGTTGTTGGTCGGCGGAAGGGCGCTGAGTGTCGATTGCGATATTGCAGCCTGCATTCGAATGAAAAGCGACATGGAAAAATGCGGCGAAGCCATGGCAGATATGGCATATCTTGCCATTCGCTGTGACTGCCGGTTAAAGGATGTGCCTTATGCCAAATTAAAAGCCATGCTGGAAAAAACCGGCTGTTTAGACGAAAAAAATAATGTTGGTTTTTATAACAGAACCAAAAACGGTTTGGAAAAAGTGGAATGGGCAGAAAACGAAAAACAGCTAAAAGAGGATTTGCGCGGAGATCGTTCCGGATTTGGTATATGGGCAGCGAAAAAAATGGGCAAAAAAGTGCAAAATAAGCTTGCAGAATGGCTGGACGAAGGCGGTGATTTAGCACAAAATGCAGCGATTGCGCTGGCTTTAAGTGAGGACAGACGCGCATTGCCGTTATTGCGAAAAATGGCACAAGAGCGAGATATGCGGATACCCAAAACTGGATTTAAGTTTGTGCAGACAGTAGGTGTTACGGCAGTTTATTTGCTGGGAAGATTGGCGGATACGGAAAGCGTGCCTATTTTAGAAAATATTGTGCAGGATCATGGGGCGTGTGAAAAAGCGGCGGTTGTTTCGGATGAAATGTATACAAATGCTTTTGATGTGGCTTTTCAATTTTATTCTAATGCGGTTGTAGCGCTTTTGGATATAGCAGAACAAAAAGAAGAAAGAAAAGCAGAAATATTTGCGTTTCTGCAAAAGCAGGTTTTAGAGAACGAAGAAAATGCAATGATGGTGACCCTTAAGGGCGGCGGATGTGCAGCAGATATGGCAAATGAGATAAAGGCGTATGTGAAAAAAAGAATAAGCGCGTAGGAGTTGAATGTGGATATTAAACGAGAAATGTATTCTTTGCTCAAAGACTGGTGTGATGGCTTATTGCGCTACCAGATCAACGAAATAGAGGACAAAGAAATAAAAGGCGGGATTCTCTGCCCCGCATGTTCCATCATACACGGACGGTGTTACTGTGCTGTGCCGGCGCTTTTGTATGTTGGCAAAAAGGAGGGGGATCCTAAATATATCCGGAGCGCGGAAGCCCTAATTGTTTGGTCAGATCATATCACCTGGCCGGATGGAAGTTTTGAAAATGATACTATGTCTAACTGGCGTGGTATTACAACGTTTGCGGTTATTGCGCTGAGCGATGCCTATTTTAAATATGGAACATTGCTGCGTCCGGGAATCCGGCAAAAACTTTTAAGCAAAATTGAGCATGCGTTACATTATCTGACGACAGATTATAAACCGCACGGAAATGTTAATTATTTAATGGCAACGGCTTATGCCTTAGAAAAAAGCGGTGTTTATTTTAATAATTCCGGATATCGGGAAATAGCGGCAAACTATTTTACAGAATTTAAACGGTATATTACAGACAGCGGGTTCATATACGGAGAAGGTGTGCCGAATTGGACCAAACTTTCCCCGAAAGGCTGCCGACCGATCGATGTTGGATATAGTGTTGAAGAGATTTTAAATCATATGGTGTTGTATGCTTTGTCAACAGAAGACGGGGAAAGCTTGAAGCTGGCACAAAAAATAGCGGAGACTTATCTTGTTTTTGCTCTGCCGGATGGCGGCTGGGATAACAGCTTTGGTACACGTATGGACAAGTGGACTTACTGGGGAAGCAGAACGTCAGACGGATGTCAGCCCGCATTCTTTATATTAGGCGAGAAAAATCCGGCATTAGCACAGGCTGCCTACCGAAATATGCTGTGTCTGCGCAAAAGTACCCATCATAATATGCTGTATGGCGGTTTGGGCTTATATCGTCACGGAGAACCGCCTTGCGTGCACCACGCCTTTACCCATGTTGACGGTTTGGCTGTAACGTTGGAATGGATGGACAACCGAGAAACGCCGATAAATTTATTGACTGAAACCGATATTCGATGCGAAAGCCGGTATTTAAAAGAACTGGATACCTATATTATGCACAGTAACGGATTCCGGGCAACGATAACCGCCTATGATATTGTGCAGCCAAAACCAAACAGCCATCCGACAGGCGGTGCACTGAGTCTTTTATATCATGAGAAGGCCGGACTTCTTTCCGCCGCGTCTATGTCGATCTATACCCGGTATGAGCTATACAATACCCAGATGAACAGAGACGACCAGGATCATCCGTTTACGCCGCGGTTGGAATGGAGAAATGCAGATAGTTTGTACGCAAGTATGTTAGACAGCACAGCCAAAATAACAGCTTGCAGTCAAAATAGATATGAAGTGAACGGAAAAATAACAGATGCCAATGGCGGCGAACCGTTTGAGCAAAGTGTTTCGTATCAATGGATTTATCAATTTGAACAAAATGCATGCACGTTTTATCTTAAGCATAATGACGCAAAAAGGCGGCTGGATTTCTTTTTTCCTGTTATTTTGCAGGAGGGTGATACAATAGAAGGAACACAAATAAAAAAAGCCAACTGTGTTTTGGAGATTTCTGCAAGTGAAAGTCTTGAATGGGACGAAAAACCGATATTTAACCATGTTCCGGGATTTGAAGCAATAAACTACTATATAAAAAATGTACCGGAAGAATTGGAATTTAACATTAAAATTAAGGAACAGGCATAAATTATGCCTGTTTTTTAATGGGGAAATAAGCTCCGCGTTTTAAGGAAAATGCGGCAATAAAGAACGGTTTTTTGCAGCGAGGCCGTAATATTATCCTAAAGATGCAGGGGTATGTATCGCTTGTTCGGAGTCTGTATGTTTGCATGTAGGTGGTAAAACAGCTGTTTTGCGCAGACGTGTCTCTTTCCCTTTGCTTTGATTGGTGTACTTGCAAATTTTAAATGCAGAACAGACAGAGCAAATATATGTAAAGAGATGCGGATTGGTCGGCTGTGCATGTTATGTCTGCTTTTACGCATCCAAATATGACGGCACGTACTTATTTAATCTGGAAATGCAGCAGCGTTAAGGCAGCCGCAATTTTGGAAGGAACGAGAGTTCTTTTGGGAAGCGGTACCGTGTTGGTTTTGTACAAGCAATTTTAAATATATGTTTGACTTCCGGGCAAAAATTCAGTATAATTTAGAGGATAGGTTTTAATAAATGGCTGGAGGATTAGACATGGAAAAAAACACACGCATATGGTTTAAGAGGGGTATGCGGGATGGCGTTCCGATATTTTTGGGATATTTTGCGGTTTCTTTTACGCTGGGTATTGCGGCAAAAAACGCAGGCTTAACTGCTTTGCAGGCGATGCTTGCAAGCTTAACCGTCAATGCGTCAGCCGGAGAGTTCGCGGCGTTTACACTGATGGCAGCGGGTGCAAGCTATATAGAACTTGCTGTGATGATGCTGGTAGTCAATGCGCGGTATCTTTTGATGTCCTGTGCACTAAGCCAGAAGCTGCCGGCGAAAACTTCCCTTTTGCATCGTTTGCTGATTGGATTTGATTTAACCGATGAAATTTTCGGCGTGTCCATTGCGGTTCCCGGAAAGTTAAATCCGTTTTATACATATGGCGTAGTGGTTATTGCAGCCCCCGGTTGGGCAATCGGCACATATATAGGGGTTTTAATGGGCAACATTTTGCCGGCAAATGTCGTAAGCGCACTAAGTGTTGGATTATTTGGCATGTTTTTGGCAATTATTATTCCGCCGGCACGAGAAAATAAAGTGCTGGCTGGAATTATTGGAGCATCTATGCTGCTGAGTTTTGCGGCATCGTATTTGCCGGTGTTTAAAAGTTGGTCTTCCGGAATGGTGATTATCTTTTTGACGGTGCTTATTGCCGGTGCGGCCGCGCTGCTGTTTCCTGTAAAGGAGGCGGATGACGATGCAAAATAATGTGTGGATTTATATTGGTATTATGGCGTTGGTTACGTATTTGATTCGGGTGCTTCCGCTTACTTTAATTCGAAAAGAAATAAAAAACAAAACTATACGCTCCTTTTTGTATTATGTGCCTTATGTTACGCTTACTGTCATGACGTTCCCGGCAATTTTGCAGGCAACCGCTTCGCCATGGTCGGGACTTGCGGCGCTTGTAGTCGGAACGGTGCTTGCATGGAAGAAAAAAGGGCTGTTTCCGGTCGCTGTATGCGCTTGTTTAACCGTTTTTATCATGGAATTGTTTTTATAAACAAAATATCTGGCAGTATTGGCTGTCGGCTGAAAAGAGCCGTATATTCCGCAGGATGGGAGATTATCCTGCGGAATTTTTTTGCTTGGGATAAACATTCTGATCAAACAAACCACAATTTATATCATACCTACCCTGTGTGTCGCATTTATCAAGGGTATGGAGGCTATTTTTCTGGACAAAGTTGCGCATGCTCGCTGGTGTTATTGTGCAGTATTCGCAGACTTATGCGCAAGCGCAGACGGATCCGCGTTCCCTATTGTGCGTGACCAAAAAGCGGGTTTTGAAAAAAATTCTAAAAATCTATTTATATTTTGCAAAAAAAGCTTGACAAATCTTTCTTACTGTTGTAAGATAAAGTTATCCTACACGTGTAAGAGTAAAAGGAGGTTGTTAAAATGAAACAGCATAGCCAAATCAGCGGTGCGGAATTTGAGGTTATGCAAATTCTTTGGGAGGCTGACGAGCCCCTCAATGTGCAAAACGTTTGCGACAGACTGCCAGAGGGCAAATGGGCATATAAAACAGTGGGCACATTGCTTATCCGAATGGAAGAAAAAGGCGCAGTTTCTTCCGAGAAGAGAGGTCGTACCAACTATTACACACCGATTTTAGATAAAGAAGCATATAGAAAACAACAGACAAAAGAATTTGTATCAAAGCTGTATCACGGCTCTGTCAAAGACCTTGCCGTTTCGCTTTTTAAAAGTGAGGATATGACCGAATCAGACATTGACGAAATCCGAAAAATGTTTGATTTATAAGGGGGGACACTTAAATGGATGAAATATGCAAGACGATTCTTTTCATGTCAGCTGCGGGAAGTGTTTTAGCCCTTGTTCTTTTGTGTCTAAAACCATTGACAAAAAGACTCTTTTCCCCAAAATGGCAGTATTACATCTGGCTGACCGTTTTAATTGTAATGGTGTTACCCATAAAGGTATCTATGCCCGCTGAACCGATACATAGCACACCGACGGAAAAACCGCAGGTGCAGACGGAGCAAAGCGCGCCTGCTAAAGTTCAGCAAGAACAGGCACAGCCTGCCGTGCTTGAGGACTTATCGCAAGGTCCTGCCCTAAGAACGCCGGACATTCCAGTCAATATTGTACGGCTTTCCGGATTTTTATGGCTGGCAGTTGCGGCTTTGCTTCTGGGATATAAACTGGTAAAATATATGGTGTTCCTACGGGCAATCAAAAAATATTCTGTTATCGAGTGTGGTTTGGGAAATATACCGAAACGGCTGACAGTACGAAAAACCGCGCTTTTGGACGCACCTTTAATTGTGGGGCTCATAAAGCCGGTATTATATCTTCCGCAAACGGAACGAAAAGAAGAGGATTTAAACTATATCTTGTTACATGAACTGACCCATTACAGACGGCACGATTTATTGTACAAATGGTTTGCCATGCTTGTTACAAGCATGCATTGGTTTAACCCTTTTGTGTATATTGTGTCGAAACAGATGGACGAGGAATGTGAGGTGTCCTGCGACTATGCGGTTTGCAAAAACTTAAGCGAGTCGCAGAAAAAGGATTATATGGAGATGATCCTTGACTTTGTGCAGACCGCAATCCTAAAAAAGAGACCGCTTACCACACAGATGGCAAGCAGTAAAAAAATGCTGGAAAGGAGATTTATTATGATTAAGAATAAAAAAGCAACAAGCAAACTTATATCGCTGTTATCAGTTATTGTCGCAGTTGCTATGCTTTCCACAACCGTATTTGCAAGTGGCGTACTGTCCGGACTTACCGAAGACAACTATACGGTTGAGATTACAAACAACGGCGAAAAAATAGAATTTACAAATAAACCATTTATTGAAAATGGTGAAATATACTTGCCACTCAGAGAAGCCTTAGAAAAATCTGATTTTACTGGAAGCATTTATATAGATTGGCAAGATGAAACACAAACAGTACAGGTTGTCTTGCTGAATAACAGCGGGCTCAGTGCAGTTTACCAGGTACAGATAGGGGTTGCAGGTTTAAGATTACAGCATATTGATACGGTTTCGGATATACCTGCTGACGGCGAAGAAATTTTGGGGGTTATGCTGCAAC
Organism: uncultured Clostridia bacterium; assembly: GCA_944388555.1. Classification (GTDB taxonomy): domain Bacteria; phylum Bacillota; class Clostridia; order RGIG6154; family RGIG6154; genus RGIG6154. The sequence goes on along the minus strand of CALXJH010000205.1, from coordinate 5,761 downwards.
TGCCCGAGCTTGCGATAGCACCCATATTGAAAGATTCAACTACTTATGTTCCGTTAGAGGATTTTAATTATATGCTTTACGGCTATTTAAATGTACGCGATGCAGACAATAAATTGTGTGAGATTGAATATAGCATATATGATAAACAAGGAAATGATATAACAGATCAATTTAATGCGGTAAAAGATACAAGAGAAGAAGCTGCATTGATGAAATTTCCGGAAACCACAACCGATTTATTCTTTAAAGCGTTTGCCAACGGCGATTTTGAAAAAATGAAGACCTATTGCACGCCAGACTGCATAGATAAGTTTTTTGGCGATGGACATGTGTTTGGAATGAAACAGGCTAAATTAGCAGACATCCAAATTGCTGATACAGAATATGCAAAATCCTCGAATGATTTTAATATACTTGTAAATGTCAATATGGTTCCTGACGAAAATTCAGTATTTTATCCGGGACAGACAAATACATCTTTTTATGTTTGTCTTTTAAGGCAAGAAGATGGAAGATACTTAATTGATACATTTGCGACAGGACTTTAAAATAGACAAACGGAAATTGGCTTCGCCGTTTGTTTGGCCGCATGAAAACAAACAATCCTATGCAGGAAAGAAACATCAATCACTAAGCTGGTATATTTTAAAAACAGAAAAACGGAATTGTGTACCATAAATTCTATTACTACAAAAAGATAGAAAACTGCGTAATTAAAGGTTGTTTTGTTTGGTAAGAAAGGATTGATTTTCTCTTTTTGCGCATTAAAAGCGCACAAGTAAAGAGGATAATTGTCTTAAGATTTTTACATAAGACAAACGAGATACAGACTATAAAATTCTGTATCTCGTTTATTTTTGGGCAAACGGCGTTACTGTGCACATTTGACCGGGTTTTTATATGTAGATTACGAATCTGAATTATTTTGTGCCAAAGATTCTGTCGCCGGCATCGCCAAGTCCCGGCAAGATATAAGCGTGGTCATTTAGACAATCGTCTACGGCTGCTACATAAATATCAACATCGGGATGCGCTTCCTGAACTGCCTTAATACCCTCCGGAGCGGCAACCAAATTCATCATTTTAATATCTTTTCCGCCGCGGTCTTTTATAAACTGAATGGCTGCGATAGCGCTTCCGCCTGTTGCAAGCATGGGGTCTACCACGATAACCTGGCGCTGTTCAATGAATTTAGGGAGTTTGCAATAATATTCGACCGGTTCATGCGTTTCGGGGTCTCTGTACAGACCAATGTGCCCTACTCTTGCAACCGGAACCAGTTTTAAAATGCCGTCTACCATGCCAAGACCTGCACGCAGGATTGGAACAATGCTGATTTTTTTGCCGTCAATCACCTGGAAAGTTGCTTTTTCAAGGGGTGTTTCAATTTCCATGTCGGTTAAAGGCAAATCACGAGTCACTTCATAGGCCATCAACATGGAAATTTCATTTAAAAGTTCGCGGAAATCCTTTGAACTGGTATCTTTGCTTCGCATTAATGTTAGTTTATGAGTAATCATCGGATGATCAATAACATGTAACTTACCCATTTTATCTCCTCCAAAAACAGTTTTTTGTTTATTATACTACATTTATTTGTAATTTTCAATGGGTTTTTAAATATAATTTAAGAGAATACCACGTCATAAAACACTGCAAACGGGGAGGCGGAACACAAAATGATGAATTATATTTGGGCGGGGTTGATTATTCTATCCTTTGTGGTAAGTATTTTTACGGGAAAGATAGGTGAAACAGCAACAGAAGCCATGAACAGCGCGAAAAGCGCGGTTGAAACCTCTATATCTATTTTAGGTGTCATGTGTTTTTGGATGGGGCTTATGCGTGTGGCTGAAAAAGCTGGAATATTAGAAAAACTCTCAACATGTATGAAACCGGTTATTTCCAAGCTGTTCAAAGGTGTTAAAAGAGATGAAACCAGACAGGCAATTTTAATGAATATTACTGCAAATATATTCGGGATTGGCAATGCGGCTACGCCGTTTGGCTTAAAAGCGATGGAAGAAATGGATAAGGAAAATGGGCGTAAAGGGGTGGCGACAAATGATATGTGCTTGTTTGTGGTGCTTAATACGGCATCTATCCAGCTAATACCCTCTACTTTGCTGGCGCTGCGCAGCAATTACGGTTCACAAACCCCCTACTCCATTCTTCCAGCTGTTTGGGCTGTTTCGGTTGCCGCAGCTGTATTGGGCATATGCGCAGCAAAGTTATTTGCAAAAAACAGGAAATAATATAAGGAAGGGAAAAAATGTGGCTATTATTGGTATACTTTGTGTTCCTGCAATGATCGTGGGAATATTGGCTTATGCGCTGTATCGGAAAGTAAAAGTGTATGACGCTTTTATGGAAGGAGCGCGCGAGGGAATGGTGACGCTTTTTAAAATTTTCCCGGCGCTGTTGGGATTGATCGTGTCTGTGGGTATGCTGCGCGCGTCCGGGGCGTTTGAGTGGATTGTTCGGCTTTTAAACCCATTTACTTCTATGCTTGGCTTTCCGTCAGAACTTATTCCCCTTATGCTTATGCGTCCTATATCCGGCAGCGGTGCAATGGCAGTCATAACAGATATTTTTCAGAATTATTCTCCGGACTCTTTTGTGGGAAAATGTGCCTCCGTCATGATGGGGTCAACAGAAACAACTTTTTATACTATTGCAATCTATTATGGTTCTATTGGCATAACAAAAATCCGCCACACAGCCAAAGCGGCGTTGGTAGCGGATTTTGTTGGCATGATCGGCGCAGTTGTTGCCGTTCACCTTATTTTACAGTAATAATTTCATCTGAACCCTGTACTTCAGCACGCCAGCATAGAGGCATTTCTCCCGGAGCATCAATATATCCGGTGTACAGATTGTTGATCAGAAGTGCGTCTTGGTTTAGATTGGTATATAGCGTGTCTAAAACATCCTGTGCATTTTCCTGATTGCCTACTGCAACCATTTGATAATTTTTAATGGTTGCGTAAAATTCAAGGATTTCTCCGCCGGATACAACAATTTTACAACTGTGTGTATCATTTTGTATGCTGTTTCCATTAAATAAATAGTCAAACGTAATCGTATACCTTTCAGCGTTTTCTGTGTCTAATGGCGAGTTGATAAATAATGTTACGTTTGGGTCCATAACAAATAGATTATAAATATTATCTAATAATTTGCCGCAGCCGGAAGCAATCGAAGAAAGATTTCCGTCCCCTGGCAGAGCTAAGCCGTCATCTTTTTCGGCAATGTATTCTACATATCCAGTTTCGCTGTTTAGTTTCAAGGTGGATTTGTTATCTACAAACAGAATAGTGCCGTTGCTTTCAGTAAATTTGCGGGCGGTTTTAGGGTTGTAGCCAAATAATTCCAGCAACCCGTCAATTGTTTGCTGCGAAAAAGTTACCGCTTCTCTGCGAATGGTATTCATGGTCACAGGTTCTAAGGGCACCAAAATATAGGAATTCATCAAAACTTTTTGCTGCACCGCAGTTTCGTTCATCTTTTTATCCAAATTCATTTCGAACGCGTAAGCGTAATCTTCTTTAGAACGTTCTTTGTATTGCTCGAATATATTTCTGATTTCCTGTGCATCTGTCAGTGTGATACGCATTTGCTGGTTGGTTGTGCTGTTTCGGAAACAAATATATGCATTCGTTAAGATTTGATCAAAAGTAATTACGGTTTGGTTAAAAGATGTTAACGCAAAGGATGGTTCGGTCGTTCCGCCTAAAAAGTCGAATAATGCGTTTATGCTGACAGGAACTGAATAATCTGCATAAATGCTGTTGGATTTTAGCATGGTTTGCCAGTCGTTTTCAGTCACAAAAACAGCGTTTTCGGCGGAAAAGGCTGTTTTGATTGCAGTGTTGTAAACATCTCTGATTGCACTTCCCTCTTGTTCTGTCGTGCTGAAGAACAACCTGCCGTCATTATATGTAAAAACATAAGCGCGCGGAGAGAAAACGCTGTTGAAAGCGCCTGTTACATTGATGTTCAGCCCATCATCCTTTTCAGGTTTCCAGGCAGTAAAAAAAGAAGCCAGACTGTATGTTTGCGTCCACGCAGGATTTACAAACCAAATCTGGATACTTAAAATAACACTACTGAAAATCAGTAGTGTTAAAATAATTGTTTTAAGTGTTTCTTTTTTCATAAAGGTTCACCCTTTATCTGCCCATTTGCAAAGCGCTGGACATGTTGACGGTGTAGTCTTTAATTTTATCCGCTAAGCTAGAACTTAAAACAGATACTTCGCGGCGAACAACCTGAACGGAATTTCCATTCTCGGCATAAATCAAGATTTTGTTTAATCCGCTGGGCAGGTTTACTTTTTTCCAGAAAACACCCGAAGCGTTTATGGTAGCGGTAACTGGAACGCCGTAAACCGCCATCTGTTCATAGCGTTGCGTTGCGGTATTGAATAAATATAATGTAACTTTTGTATTATTGCTTCCGTATCCGCAAAAAACAACACCTTGCTGGGTGGTAGAAGAAAAACTGGGCGGATTCGTGATGACGATTAAATTAGATGCATTAGAAGTTGCATTTGCAGCAAGGGTTGCCGGTGCTGCAAAGGAAACCACAGGACATAATAAAGAAAACAAGGCAACTAGTAAACAAACTGTTTTTTGTTTTATACTTTGCACGAAACAACACCTCCTGAATATATTTCCATCATCTGTTACTATTATTATACAGCATGTTATGTTACAATTCAATTACAAAGCAGTTAAAAGTATAAAACATTTGAAACTTTTGCTTTTTTTGGGCAAAGGGACTTGAATTTTTTTATTTGGTTTGCTATACTGTATTTATATGGATTATTGCAAAAAAGTGCGAACATAAGAAAAACGGAGGAAATTATGGGGAAAATTGTGGCCGTTGCGAATCAAAAAGGTGGCGTTGGGAAGACAACAACAGCAGTTAACTTGTCAAGTTGTGTTGCAGCACAAGGAAAAAAAGTGCTGGTTGTAGATATTGATCCACAGGGAAATACAACAAGCGGGTTTGGCGTGGAAGCACAAAAACTCAGCGGTACAGTTTACGATGTTCTGGTAAATGGTGTGACGACAGCAGATGCGATTGCGCCTATTCCCTATTTTTCTATGCGGATACTTGCGTCAGATATTAGTCTTGCCGGCGCAGAAATAGAGTTGGTAAACATACCTGAAAGAGAATATTTGCTAAAAAAAGCACTGGATGATGTGCAGCGAGACTATGACTACATATTTATAGATTGTCCCCCGTCGCTAGGTTTAATTACACTAAACGGACTGGTGGCAGCACAAACGGTTGTCGTTCCGATTCAGTGCGAATATTACGCGTTAGAAGGAGTGGCCCAGCTAACCAATACCATGAATCTGGTGAAAAAAGCCTTTAACCACACTTTGGAAATAGAAGGCGTCGTGATGACTATGTTTGACGGAAGGACCAATTTATCTATACAAGTGGTAGAAGAGGTAAAAAAGCATTTTGGCAGGAAAGTATATCGCTCGGTTATACCAAGAAATGTACGGCTGTCCGAAGCCCCTTCTTTTGGTGAGCCGATTATTGTTTTCGACAAGACGGCAACCGGGGCGACCGCTTATATGAATTTAGCAAAAGAGTTTATTGAGAGAAACAAATAATGTTCCACGTAGCAGATTGCAAAGATGAAACAAATGGCAAAAAAACGAGTCCTTGGCAAAGGGCTTGGCGTAAATGCGCTGATACCTGAAGTGCAGGAAAACGAAGAAATTTTGCAGGCAGAAAGTTT
>CALXJH010000204.1 GCA_944388555.1 uncultured Clostridia bacterium | reverse complement strand
TTCCATATTCAGGTTCTGGAACAATACCGTTCCGTCAAACCCTTTTTGCAACCCTTCTACCGTTAGAACATCGTTTCCGCAACCTTCACGTATACAGAAACGGAAGCGTATGCTTTTCTCTGCTTCTTCCGGCGTAATAAGGCCTTCCTTTATGCGGTCAATCATTTTTTGCTTACTCTCGGCTGTTTTAATGTTACGCTCCCGATTCCATTGCTTTTGCTGTGCAATAATATTTTCCAGACGTGAAATTTCCTTTGTTTTAAGGGCGTATTCTTTCGCAAGCGACGCTTCAAAAAGTTCTTTCTCCTGCCGATATTTAGAATAGTTGCCGCGGTATTCCTTCAGTTTTCGATGTGATATATCAAAAATTCGGTTGGTTGTCCGATCTAAAAAATAACGGTCATGCGTAATTAAAAGCAGCGTGCCTTTGTAATTGCCAAGAAAATTTTCCAGCCACTGAATTGCCTGAATATCCAGATGATTTGTCGGTTCATCTAACAGCAAGATATCCGCCTTTTCCAGCAGCATTTTTGCAAGCATAACGCGTGTGCGCTGTCCACCGCTCAGCGCTTGCATCGGCAAGCGGATTTCTTCGGCGGTAAAACCTAATCCGGTTAAGGCTGAAACAGTCAGATTCTTATATATTAGCCCGTCCTTTTCAATAAAAGCGTTATGCACACGGTCATACCGCGCAATTAAAGCTGTGTCATCCGAATATTCCATTTGCTGCTGTAAATTTGCAAGCTCATTTTCCAGCTCTACTGTCTCCCCAAACGCCCCAAGAAGCACCTCCTCATAAGCGTTTTTCTGGGACATGGTCTCTGCAAACTGCTCCATGTAACTGATTTTTAGCTGGTGCGCCCTGAAAAACTCCCCGGAATCACAATCAATCTCACCTGTAATCATTTTAAACAAGGTGGACTTCCCGGCGCCGTTCATACCCAAAATGCCTATTTTATCTCCTTCTTCGACATTAAAGGAGACATTCTCTAAAATACTTTCTATTCCAAATGCTTTGGAAACATGTGATGCACTCAATAAAACCATTTTTTTACCTCAATTCTATATTCAGTATAGCATAAACACATATAAATTGCAATATAAATTAGGGAAAGAAAATTTAGGTTACAGCCATTGGAAAGAGCCAAAGAACGGGCAGAAAGGAATTGGGACGGCACGTTATGATTTTTGTAATTCGGAAAAAGCAAGCGATTATACTTTGTACGATACTTGCATGTATCATCAGTATCTGTCAAATCATGTATTTTAACACAAACAAAATATTTTCCGCCGCATCTAAAACAGACTGGGGACTTGGATATGGAGAAAGCGGGACAACGCCGACCGGAAATATGACACAAGATGCGCTCTCGGAGTATAATGCATACTATTTAGGGGATACCAGCAAAAAAGTCATTTACCTAACCTTTGACGCTGGATATGAAAACGGCGCTACACCTGCTATTTTAGACGCATTAAAAAAGCACAATGTAAAAGCCACCTTTTTTTTAGTGGGCAATTATATAAAAACAGAACCGGACCTTGTCAAGCGAATGATTGCGGAAGGACATAATGTAGGCAATCACACAGCTAGTCACCCGGATATGTCCAAAATATCTACAATGGAAACGTTTCAATCTGAAATTGTTTCATTAGAAAATATGTATAAAGAGTTGACCGGACAGGAAATGCAAAAATTGTATCGGCCGCCGCAAGGCAAGTTCAGTATTGAAAATCTAAAAATGGCAAAAGAGCTTGGCTATAAAACTTTTTTCTGGTCACTTGCCTATGTGGACTGGATTGAGGGAAATCAGCCTACGAAAGAATTTGCTTTTTCCAAGCTGCTGCCAAGAATCCACAACGGCGCGATTGTTTTGCTGCACAGTACTTCCGCAACGAACGCCGCAATTTTAGATGAATTGCTTACAAAATGGGAAGAAATGGGATATAGTTTTGGAAATTTGGCAGAACTTTAATTTTGGCGTCTTACCAGCGTATAGTCATCCCCGTTTCGGTAATATGGGCATGCTTTCTCATTTAACTGGGAAAACCTTTGATATTCATCCTGATCCCATAATGCGGTACATATATATTCTCCGGACACTTCATCTTGCTGATAAAACAAACAGGTTTCACATTCGTTCATAAAATCCTCCTATAAAAAAGGCGCTGTGGTTTTAAAAACCAGCGCCTATATATTTAGTATTTTGTCTTGCCTGATAGATTATAATTTCGCGCGTGCGTTCTCATAAATTGCGCAAATCATATTATTTGTTCGGAAGCCTTCTTCCAGCGTATCGTCCGGTTCTCCAGCGATAAACGCTTTATATACATGATAGATTTGCTTATAATGGCTTACGCCCCAATATCCTTTAACACCTGTACCAAAATCAATTTGCGGCTCATTGTCCACATTTTTGTATTCTTTTTCACCCGTGGCATACTCTATGACTGCTTCATCTCCCGTTATACGTATCACACCTTTTTCCATGTGCAGAACAACCGAAACGGAATCATCCATTGTAAAATTATTGGTGGTAAAAAACTGTACGTCAATGCCGTCTTCAAAATGTAAAATACCGCATGCTTCATCCTCTACAGCAATGGCAGGATGCATACGATTGGCTATGCTGGCATCGACAGAAAGCAGAGGTTTATCAATGAGCCACCGCGCAAGGTCAAATGAATGGATCGACTGGTTAATAATTACGCCGCCTCCCTCTTGATCTAAAGTACCGCGCCATGCATCCTGGTTATAGTAGTCCTGTGTTCTGCACCACGTTACAATAATTTTGCCGCCCAAAACACGCCCTAATTTCCCGCTTTTTATGGCCTGTTTTGCAAAGACACTTCCCGGATTATATCTATTTTGAAAAATAACGCTCATACGTCCTTTAGAACGCTGTGCAGCCTTAAAAATCTCTTCTCCGTCTTTTCGATCGATAGCCATAGGCTTTTCGCAAATCACATGCAAGCCTTTTTCCAGCGCGTAAACAGACATTTCTTTGTGCAGATAATGGGGAGTGCAAATATGTACGATATCAATCTCTCCGCTGTCAATCAACTGTTTATAGTCATAAAACACTTTACAGCCAAACTTTTCTGCTGCTTTCTCTGCTCTGGCATGATTGATATCACAAACAGCCGTAAGCACGCCGTTTTCAAGCGCTTGTATCGAATACGCATGCATGGGGAAAATATTTCCGCAGCCAATAATTCCCGTTCGCAGTTTTTTCATGGTAACAGAACTCCTTTTTTACTATATACTTTTATACTTGAATAATTTAGATAAGCATATTTTGCCATGTATGACATTATTGTTATAAATAATATTGAACCCCCGAACCCAATACGAGCTCGGGGATTATTTGCTGAGATATAAAAATCAATATTTCTTTCTCATAAAAGAGGGAAGTCCTAAATCGTCTTCTTCAGAAGATGTATTTTCCTGCTGCTGCATTTCCCGTTCTTTCTTTAGCATATCAAACAAGCTTCCATTCTGCGACATAGATTCTGCCGGCTTTGGATTTACTGTTTCAGCTGCTTTCTTTCCAAAACCAAAATTAGATTTTGTGTCAAACCCTGTTGCAATAACCGTGATAGAAATTTCTTCACCCATAGTTTCATCCAAAGTTGCACCAAAGATGATGTTTGCGGAAGGATCTGCATATTGCTGAATCAGTTCTGCTGCCTGACGCACTTCCAGGATTCCCAAGTTTGCACCGGAAAGATTGATAATAACACCTTTTGCACCATCAATCGATGTTTCCAGAATCGGACTTTTAATAGCAAGCATTGCGGCTTCTTCCGCACGATTGTCTCCTTTAGAGATACCAATACCCATATGTGCAAATCCTGAATTTGCCATAATGGATTTAACATCGGCAAAGTCAAGATTGATAAAGCCTTGTCCGGTGATGATATCAGAGATACTTTGAATACCTTGACGCAAAATATCATCCGCAATTGAAAAAGCATCTGCCAAAGTTGTATTTTTCTGTGCTACTTCAAACAGTTTATCATTTGGAATTGTAATTAAAGTATCAACCGCTTCTTTAAGATTTTCGATACCAGACATGGCATTTTCCATGCGTACTTTTCCTTCAAAGCTGAAGGGTTTGGTAACAACACCAACTGTCAGAATACCCATTTCCCGCGCAAGTTTAGCGACTACCGGCGCAGAGCCTGTACCTGTTCCGCCGCCCATACCTGCTGTAACGAAAATCATATCTGCGCCTTTAAGGGTCTGTGCAATTTCCTCAATACTTTCCTCAGCAGCTTTTCTTCCTATCTCAGGGTTTGCGCCTGCACCTAAACCTTTAGTAATCTTTTCACCAATCTGCATTTTAATATCTGCCTGCGAACCTGCAAGAGCCTGCTTGTCCGTATTGATTGCAATAAATTCAACGCCGGTAAAACCTGCTTTAATCATGGTATTGATCGCATTATTTCCGCCGCCGCCGCAACCGATTACTTTTATCTGTGCACCATTATTCCCGTCAACAACAAAGTCCATTGCCATCTTTTTTTCCTCCTTAAAAACACTTATAATATTATTATAGTACAAACTTTAAAAATTGTAAATAACAAATTTGAATTTTTTTATGATTTTTGTCTGTTTTTTTAAGATGCAGACGATTTTTCAGAGGGTGTAAAAATTGCCTTTCCCTCCACGGTTAGCGTTATTGTTCCCTCTTCCGACGGCGCCAATTCAGCAATACTGACTTGCAGCATCATCAGCTTATAATCCAAACGATATCCGTCACCAATCACTACGTTTTTATTTCCATCAAACACAAAGCTCAAATGATCCGGATTTTCTATATTTATGCTGGTAGCTCTTTCATATATTTTGTATTCATTCAACTTTTCGTACAGCACGCGAAACGCCTGCGCTGCATCTTCGTTTTTATCTGACAGAGCTTGTCCCAATGTCAGACCGTCTGTTTGAACACCTTCGATCACCGGCATGCCAGCGGGTG
>CALXJH010000203.1 GCA_944388555.1 uncultured Clostridia bacterium | reverse complement strand
ACATACGTAAACCGAACAATCCGTCTCACGAATACAAACGTTTTTATACCGGGAAAGGATATAAAGATTTGCAACCGCGTGGTCACATCGTCCGCCTTGCGTACAAGTCAGAATAATTTCATCTGCGCCGCGCTCAAGTGCTGTTTCAATTGCCAGTTCGCAGTCTGTCCAGTTTTTCTCAGCCGGAAATTGAATCTGCTCGCCTGTAAACGTGCGGTTTTGTACAGAATCCATATCCCCGATAAGTAGATCCGGTATGACACCTGCCGCTGCCGCTTTATCATAGCCGCCGTCTGCACAAATCACATAGTCACACGTTTTCGCCAAGCTGGCTAAAAATATGCCGGATTTTAGTTCACCGTTTAAAATAATCAATATTTTCATTTTTTATTCAACATCTCCGAAATTACGTCGCCGGGATTGTCACTGCCAAAAACAGCGCTGCCCGCAACAATAACATTGGCGCCTGCCTGATAAACAGATGCAATATTTCCTGTTTTTACACCGCCGTCCACTTCAATATCCAGTGCCGGATACTGCCGGCGAAGTGCACGCACTTTTTCAAGACAGCTCTCTATCAGCGACTGACCGCCAAATCCAGGCTCAACCGTCATAATCAGCACCATATCTACAAGATCTATATAGGGTAAAATAGCTTCCAAAGGCGTTGCCGGTTTAATGGTAATCCCAACCCTTTTCCCTTTTTCGCGTATTTGCTGTATAACGCCTTTCATATCCGAAACAGATTCATAGTGCACCGTTATTATATCTGCCCCGGCGTCTGCAAATGCGTCTATATATTTTTCAGGATGCGCAATCATCAAGTGTACATCAAAAATTAAGCTGCTGTATGGGCGCAGTGATTTAACGATACACGGTCCTAAAGTTATATTCGGTACAAAATGACCGTCCATAACATCTATATGCAAAAATTCTGCCCCGGCTTTTTCTACCATCACCGCCTGCTCTGCTAACTTGGCAAAATCAGCTGACAAAATGGATGGAGCGATGATCCTTTTCATACATTTCCTCTCCCTCTTAATATTTATGAAGCGCTGCAAGCTCGGTATACAGTGCAAGATAACTGTCATACCGCTCTTTGGAAATCTCCCCTGCATGATATTTTTCCAATACTGCGCAGCCCGGCTCATTGGTATGAGAACATCCCGTAAAACGGCATTGCAGATTTCGCATCTCGGGAAAACACTGATATAAAGATTCTTTTGGAATATGTGTTATATCCACCACACTAAATCCAGGCGTATCCGCAATGAATCCCCCAAACTTCAAAGGAAGCAATTTTGCGTGTGTTGTGGTATGTCTGCCTCTTTTTATTTTCCCAACCGCACCTGTTTCTAAGGCATATGCCGGATCTATAGCATTGACCAAACTGGATTTACCCACTCCCGAACAGCCTGCAAATGCCGTTACCTTGCCTTTCATAATGTCTTTGAGCGCATCGATGCCGGTATGCTCGGCCGTACTTACATAATAGACTGGATAACCCGCCTTTTCATAAACAGCGCCAAAAGCCTCTCCATTTTCTAAATCTGTTTTATTGATACACACAATAATCGGATAATCGGCATATTCTAACATGACCAGCAATTTATCTGTCTGCTTAAAACTTGGATCCGGCTGTGTCGCAGCGATGACCACTATAATTTGATCAATATTTGCAACCGCCGGACGAATCAGACAGTTTTTTCGCTCTAATATTTTAGCAACAGCAAAAGAGTCTGCCTCTTTTTCTAAGCAAACTCTATCGCCTATTACGGGTTTGATTCCTTCTTTTTTTATACGTCCTCTGGCAATGGCGTCCACAATTTTTCCGTCAACAGAAACCTTGTATATTCCGCCAACGCCCTGAATGATAACGCCCTCCATCATCAGAACCAGGAGCCGGTCTCAACAGGCGGGTTCGTTTGTCCCGGAGTTTCTGTGCTTGGCGTTGTTGTTCCGCCGGGTGTATGCGTATTGTTGTTGCCCGATGTTGTATTATTGTTACCACTCGGGGTATTCGGGGTCGTATTGTTATTTGAATTATTACCGCTGGTATTATTGTTATTGTTATTCGGAGTTGTCGTCGAGGTGTTCGGATCTTCCGTTGTAGATTCCGGGGCTTCTCCGTTGCTGACTGTAATTGTAATCGTTGTTTTCTCAGCAAGCTGTGTTCCGCCGGCTATACTTTGTCCTACAACAATTCCCTTTTCTTTATCTGAATTTTGTTCCACTACTTTAACATTAAAACCACGGGATGTAATCTGCGATTTTGCTTCTGTTTCTGTCTTTCCTAAAACATTCGGAACAATATAGGACTGACTGGTTCCAGAACTTACCTTAAGAACAACAACATCCTTGTTTGCGCGTACTTGTGTACCCGGTTTAGGTGAAACATCCATAACTACATTTTCGGGAATGGAGTCACTTGTTTCATACTCTAAAGTGTATAATATATTATTTTTCTCTAACTGGATAATCGCTTCTCTGTATTCTAAGTTAAGTATGGAAGGCACATTTACTTTTTCACTGCCCATGCTTACCACAACTTTTATGGTAAACGGTGACTTGATTTTAGTATCTGCATCCGGCGTCTGGGATATAATGACACCTTCTTCATGCTCTGAGGAATACTCTTCGCCGTCTTTTTTAATATTGTATTCGGGATATTCCTCTATTGCTTTATCCAATTCAAAACCGATCAAATTGGGGGCTGCAAGTTCACTTGCACTGTGATTCCATGGTAAAACGCTGGGAAACAGGAAAGCAAGCGCCAAAAATGAAATGACTGCAACAAACACAAACGACGCTGCAAGCGCAGCAACAACAGCCACTTTATCTTCTTTTTTCTTGGTTTTTTTCTTTTTTGTACTGGTACGTTCCATGGTATCCACCGTCCCGATTGCATCGTTGACTTCTTTTGTTGAGAACACTTTTGTTTCAGAAGCGTCATCCTCTTTGGTTGGCGCGGTATAGCTGCTGTCCTGCTTAACCAGACTGAGTTCAATCAACATTTCGCTTGCAGACGCAAAACGCTCCGACTGCTCTTTCTTCATCGCTTTCATAATAATATTTTCTACTGACTGGGGAATTTCAGGCACAATTTCTCTTGGCGGCACAGGTTCTTCCTGAATATGTTTAAGTGCAACAGCAACCGATGATTCCGCCTCGAACGGCAGCTTGCCGGTTACCATTTCATACAAAACAACCCCTAATGAATAAATATCCGACTTCTCATCTGTATATCCGCCGCGTGCCTGTTCGGGAGAACAGTAATGTGCGGTTCCCATAGAATTGTCGTCTACTTTCATGGTAAAAGAGGAGACTGCACGCGCAATTCCAAAATCGGTCACTTTCAGGACTTCGTCTTTGGTAACCAAAATATTTTGGGGTTTAATATCTCTATGCACAATGCCTTTGCGATGCGCATGCTGAAGCGCAGATGCAATCTGAGAAGCAAAATCCACCGCTTTTTCCCACGGCAGTGCACCATGCTGTTTTAAATACTCTTTTAATGTGATTCCTTCCACATATTCCATTACAATGTAGTGAATTTCGCCCTGCGTCCCCACATCATAAACGGAAACAATATTATTATGAGAAAGTCCTGCTGCTGCCTGTGATTCCACATTAAAGCGCTTAACAAATTCCTCATCATTTTTAAATTCATCTTTTAGAATTTTGATTGCAACATATCTGTTCAGCAGGGTACATCTTGCCTTATAAACATCTGCCATACCGCCGGTGCCTATAAGTTCAATCAACTCATATCTGTTATCCAGAAGTGCTCCTATCATGTATTCTACCTTCCTTTCGAAAACATTCAAAATCAAAACTGAATGGCTATTACCGTTATATTATCAAACCCACCGCCTGCATTTGCCATATTTACCAATTCGTCTACTACTTTTTGCGGTTCGGCATTTTTTTCTACACATGCTAAAATAAAATCTTCACTTACGTGATTGGTTAAACCATCGCTGCATAAGATAAGCCATTGCTGCGCCTTGCGGTCAATTTCCAGAACGTCGGGCACTTCATCTTCGTCGGTACCGACAGCGCGTGTGATAATATGCTTATCCGGATGATTTTCCGCCTCTTTACCGGTAATTTTCCCTTCATCTAAAAGGGTTTGAACCAATGTATGATCTTTCGTAAGCAAGTGGATTTCATGGTTATAAATTTCATAACAGCGGCTATCTCCCACATATCCGATCAGAACTTTTTCGTTGTCCCAGGTGCAAGCGACAACCGTTGTACCCATCCCTGCACATGTATCATCGGCTTTAGACTTGGCATATACCTGCTTATTTGCATAAACAATTGCCTGTTTCATCTTGGTTTTGGTGCATTTCGCATTTGGTCCGCTTAGTTTCTCTTTCAGAATATCTACAACCATACGGCTTGCAACTTCACCTTTGTTATGCCCGCCCATGCCGTCTGCTACAACGGCTAATCCTTGCGTTACATAACAGCAGTCCTCGTTATGGCTTCTCTTTTGCCCAATATCTGTTTTGTGTGCAGTTTGCATTTTATCACGCTCCTTTCGTTTTGTAAACACATGCTGCTTTAGCTGTTTTTTCTGCGAAGCTGCCCGCAGGATGCTTCTATATCGCTGCCCAGTTCACGTCTTACTGTCGTTGTAAGCCCACCCTGTTCCAGAATTGTCCTGAATGTATTGACTCTGTCCGGATTGCTTTTAATAAACGATTTTCCGTCCACATGATTTATCGGAATCAAGTTCACATGTGCAAGCATTCCTTTCGTAAGCTTTAAAAGCTCTCTTGCCTGCTCTACCTCATCGTTGACGCCTTCTATCATG
>CALXJH010000202.1 GCA_944388555.1 uncultured Clostridia bacterium | reverse complement strand
GGCTGTTCGGTTTTCCGCACCTGGGAAACAGAGGACGGGAGAAAGATTGCAATGTTAGACTTTGGAAACGGAACATATCTTGAACTGTTCTCCAACGGAAAACAGCAAGATTTTTTGCCTGAAGCGGCGGGAGGATTTTTTCACCTAGCATTAAAAACAACAGATGCGGCAGACGCGTATGAACGTGCATTAGAAGCTGGTGCCAAGCCGCATAAGATGCCGGCAGAATGTAGTCTTCCTTCTGAGCCGGTACTGCATATTAAGACGGCTTTTGTAAATGGACCAGACAATGAATTGATTGAATTTTTTGAAATAAAAGAATAGAAAACAAATCAAAAGAGCCGCAAAACGTTTGTGTTTGCGGCTCTTTGCTTATTCATATATCCTTCGTTATTTTGAAATATCAAAAGTAAAAAATTATTCGTTTTTGTGTTTTTTTAAATAGGACATAAGATACAGCCAGTCTTGGCGGCTGAAATAATGCAGCCCTTCTCTTATGTGATAACCAATCTTACCATCATGGAAATATTGTCCGGGTTGTGGGAGAGATTCAGACGGACAAACCAAACCTTTTAATCCCAGGGCCTGATACGTTTTGGAAGCGGCAATACCACATAAAAACTGAGAAGCCGGATCAGCCCATATATCTTCTTTAGCACTTGCAATATAAGCATTTCGAGGTGCAATACAACTAATTAAGAAATTTTGGTCAAAGGGAAGCGCAGACTCGTTGTCGATATATTGATACAGGTTTTCACAAAACCAATAAAAATACCGGTCGTTTGCACAAATATCGCGAAGGGTTTCCCCGCCGGCTGCTTTTCCGCGAAACAGAGCGTCTCCGCAGCAACCAGAATTATTGGAATAAGCAAAAGAAAAGCGGGTATCGCATGCTGCAGTAAGAAGCGCTGTTTTTCCTAACCGAGAATGCCCGGCAACAGCAATATTTTTATGATCCACGTTTGGCAGTGTTTGCAAAAAGTCCATGACACGTATAGCCGCCCATGCCCATAAGGCGATTTTCCCTGGTGCATCCGGAGAAGAACGTTTTCCATTTTCAAAAATCAGGCCCGCCAATCCGTCTGAAAAATCCGGAGAGTCGGAGGTTATGTCTTTGTAGCAAAAAGAAACCACAGCGAATCCATGATCGCAGATTTCTTCTGTTGGCATGTATTTATCCGGAACGGCATCGCGGAAATTTATATGTACAATGGCAGGACTGCTTTTAGCATTTTTAGGAAATACAAAATATACAGTGAACGAAAAAGATCCGTTTTCTAAAGTTAAGCAGATATTGTATTTTTGATATACCGTTTTACCTGCGCAGAAGCGCAAATCTTCCTCTAAAAGTGTATAGGCGGCATGCTGGGGCGGTGGTGGAAGAAATCCGTATTCATATTCACATAGCAAATGCAAGGCTTCCTGCCGTGTTTTATCCCAGTTTCGCAAGATTTTGTCGCTTGGAATATAAGGGATGTTTCTATTTTCCAGTTTCTTTTCAAACATGGTCATACCTCCTGTGTATCAAGGTAAAATAGCAAGTGCTGTTTAAGCAGATGTTTTGTTAGCATTTATTTTTACACTTGCATGCCTCTGACAAAATAGCACCTATATTTTCGGTTCGTTGAAAGAAATCAGGACCAAAAGCCCGAAGTATTTTCTTGGTAGCCTTACCAAAATAAGTTTGTCTCGAGGTGCAGTTATGTACGTCTGAGCCTATTAGAAGCGGTATGCCATCGCGGTACCATTTTTTTATTTGACGGAATAAGAAATAGTTGCAAATGGAATCAGCATTTATTTGAATGTAAACTTCCATGGATAAAATATAATGTAAGTTATTCTTGTTTATAGAAATATATCGGTCTAAATGTGCGATAATGGGTTGTAGATTCCGTTCTGAGATGATATAGAATAGTGCCCGGTATACCCATTCGCTCCATGGCTGAAACGGCAACTCCAGCAATATAAGATTGGTACCTTCAATACAAAGTTTTTCCAAATCTTCCAAATAAGGGATTTCGGGGGTTAAAAGGACTTCTGCTCCAAGAAGAATTTGCGGAACCTCGTCCGGAGATTCCGCGGACAGAGCTGCTTGCAGTTTTTTGTAAGCGTGTTTACGTATATGCAGGAATTTGTGAACGCTTTGCACGTCTTCAATATAAAAATGAGGAGTTGCTAAAATCAGTTCCACGCCCTGTAGTCTGGATTGCCTAAGAACCGCAATGGATTCTTCGACAGATTGGGCACCATCATCTATAAACGGAAGGATATGAGAATGATAATCAACACGCATAGCATTTCCCTCTTTTACTCTTTGTTATCTTCCAGACTTTTGGCTCCGTATGCATAGTAATTGCCATAGTAGCTGCTATACTTAGAGTAATAGCTGGAACGATATTTAATAAGCCGATGTTTGGAACCATAAGGATTTTTATAGCTGAATTCAGAAAGCATAGAACAATTGTTAATCATTCCTAATAGTTTAATATTCGCAAATTGAAAAGAATTTAAAACATCCTTGATAGCAGTATGCGGGGTATAATTTTCACGTGTGACCAAAACAACACCGGACGCAAGAGAAGCGATGGCAATCGCGTCCGTAACAATACTAACCGGAGGCGTGTCGATAAAAATATAATCATAGTTCTGTTTTAATTCTGAAATAACATTGGTTGTTGTTTTAGAAGATAAGAGTTCTGCAGGATTGGGGGGGATATGTCCACCCGCAATGCAGTCAATATTGTAATCTTCAATATGACTAACAACATCTTTCCATTCAAGGAACCCGCCTAAAACGTTAGAAAAACCGCGTTTTCCGTCTACACCTAAGTATTTGTGCAGTTTAGGTATTCGTAAATCTGAGTCAACAATCAAGACTTTCGCGCCTGTTTGTGCAAAAGTAATTGCAGTATTTAGACAAACGGTGGTTTTGCCTTCACTCGGAATAGCGCTTGAAAAAACAATCACCTTTCCACCCTCATGATTGTTTTGCAAAGCAAACATAAGATTTGTGCGCAAAGACTTGTAAGTTTCCTTAATCATAAAGGGAGAGTTTGTGTCTAATATTCTTGTTTTATCAATGACAGATTTTACAGGTTTTCTTTTTTTAAATGGTAAATTCATCTGTTACACCTCTTTATATAAAGTATTTGGATGGTAAGTCGGTACCAGCTCTGTAAGTAACTGTTTTGTTAATTCTATATCTTCATCATGTGCTGCATCATAAAGGCGTTTTAGTTTTTCGTTTAAGGTCTGTTTTTCAATAAAGGAAGGACGTCCGACAAAAATTTTATTATGCGCGGTTTTGGATAGACCTTCCTCTGCCATTAGCAATTCTTCATACAGTTTTTCTCCTGGTCGAAGCCCGGTAATTTTAATATCAATATCTTTATTCGGAACGTAACCAGACAGTTTAATTAAATTTACAGCCAAATCGTAGATTTTGACAGGTTGTCCCATATCCAGAACAAAAATTTCGCCGCCTTTTGCATACAATGAAGCCTGAAGAACAAGCTGTGCAGCCTCAGGAATGGTCATGAAGAATCGTGTGATTTCAGGGTGGGTAACTGTTACTGGTCCTCCATGCTCAATTTGTTTTTTAAATAGTGGAATTACAGAGCCGTTCGAGCCTAATACATTGCCAAAGCGCACCGCAACAAAATTTGTATTGCTGTCTGCCTGGAAAGCTTGTATAATGATTTCGCAGAGCCGTTTAGAAGCCCCCATAATATTTGTAGGATTCACTGCTTTATCGGTTGAAATCATGACAAATTTTGGGATGTTGTTTTCTATGGCACACTGTACCATATTTAAAGTACCGAAAACATTGTTTTTTATGGCTTCACAAGGAGAATCTTCCATTAGCGGAACATGCTTGTGCGCTGCAGCGTGAAAAATAGCATATGGGTGGTATTTTTTGCAGATTGTATCTATTCTGTGCTTGTCCCGTACAGAAGCAATCAGCGTTTTGATGGCTAAGTTGGGGTACGTATATCTTAATGCATTTTCTAAGTCATACGCGTTATTTTCATAGATATCAACAATAATCAACTGTTTGGGTGAAAATACAGCAATTTGTTTACAAAGTTCGCTTCCAATAGAACCGCCGCCGCCGGTAACCATAATGACCTTGTCTTTGATTTGCTGGGCAAGTCCTTCATTATCCAAAACAATGGGATTTCTTGGAAGGAGGTCTTCGATCTGAACATCTCGGATTTTTTTTGAGAAATTATTGGTGCCGCCATTTACGATTTCATCAATACTTGGAATAATTTTAATTTTGCAGTTTGTTTCACTGCAAATGTTTAAGATTTTTTGCGTTGTTTCATCGTTGGCAGAAGGAATTGCGTATAAAATTTCTGAAATACCGTATGTTTTGCAAATTGATTTTATATTATTACATGTTCCCAAAACGCGAATGCCTTCAATAATTCGATTGTGTTTACTGTCATCATCGTCCACAAAACCAATTACGTTATAACGCAGATTTGGATTTTTAGCAATATCATGTACAACAATTCTTCCGGCTTCGCCTGCGCCTACAACCAATAAATTCTTATATTGTGCATTTTTGCCGGTTCCGGACAGCTGGACATGATAAAAGAAGTAAATAATAAGCCGAAAGGCAGTTAGAAGCACCGCAGACAAAATAACGCTGAAAAATAAGTAGTGCCACGGCAAAAAATAGGTTGTAAAAATAATGGAGATGGGTACAGCCGGAAACAGCACAAAGATGGTGGCAAAGAATAAGCGCGAGAAATCGAGCGGGGTTGCAGTACGCCAGTAGCGTTTGTAAATGCCGCCAATCTGGAACAGTGCAAAACTAAAAAATAAAAGCATAAAAATAGTGTTCCATGTTTTTTGAGGATATAAATGTGTATGTAAAAAACGTATACCATGATACACCGTCAAAACACTAAAAACACTAATAATAATAAGTAAAAAATCGGTTAACCAATATATAACATCTTTTAGCCACCTCGGTAATGCAGTTAGCTTTTTCATAAAGAATCCAACGCTCCCAAACCATACAAATAATCAACATTATTATATCACTTTCCGCAAAGAATGTCAAACAAATTATGATACTGCATAAATGAAACAAATATATTTGAAAAACGCAAGGATTTTATTGTAAATAAAAGAAGAAAAATTCTCTATTTTGCTTGACAAACGGTATAAAATGTGATATTATTCTATGGTAACCGCACGGAAAAGGTTTAAAAGCGCGTAAATACGCCGCCTTTATTCGGCGAGTCTAAAACACAGGAGGTGAAACCGTCATGTACGCAATTATTGTAACGGGCGGCAAGCAGTATAAAGTAGAAGAAGGCGACGTTGTTTTCATCGAAAAAAAAGATGCTGCTGAAGGCGAAACCATTAAGTTTGATGAAGTATTGGCAGTATCCGGCGAAGCAGGATTTACAGTAAATCCGGCTGGTGCGTCTGTTGAAGCAAAAGTACTTAGCCATGGGAAAGACAAGAAAATCATTGTTTACAAGTACAAACCCAAGAAGGGCTATCATAAAAAACAAGGACACAGACAACCGTATACAAAGGTTCAGATTGAAAAGATTAGCTTATAAGAAGTTTACGTGTATACCTTTAAAGGTTATTTATTCGGAGGTGAGATTCAATGGCACATAAGAAGGGCGTCGGCAGTACAAAAAACGGTAGAGATTCCGAGTCCAAACGTCTAGGCGTTAAACGTGGAGACGGCCAGCATGTTTTAGCAGGAAATATTCTTGTTAGACAGAGAGGAACAAAGATTCATCCCGGTTTGAATGTGAAAAAGGGCGGCGATGATACACTTTTTGCTTTGATCGACGGACAGGTTAAGTTCGAAAGAAAAGGCAAAGATAAAAAGCAGGTTAGCGTATATTCTGCTGAATAATAAAACTGCAAGGTGCCGATACTGTTAAAGTACCGGCACTTTTAAATTTTGAGAAAGAAAAATGAAAGGAGGCGGCAATATGTTTATTGACAGAGCGAAAATAACGGTTAAAGCAGGAAAAGGCGGGGATGGCAGCATGTCGTTTCATCGGGAGAAATATATCGCGGCAGGCGGACCGGACGGCGGAGATGGCGGACACGGCGGAAATGTCATCTTTGTAGCAGACAACCAGCTCTCAACGCTTCTCGATTTTAAATATAAAAAGAAATATCAGGCGCAAAATGGTGGAGATGGTACATCCGGAAGATGTCACGGAAAAAATGGTGCGGATTTAGTGATTAAAGCCCCGGTTGGAACGGTTATTAAATATAACGGTAAAATTGTGTGCGACTTAAAGCAAAAAGGGGATAGGTTTGTTGCGGCAAAAGGCGGTACAGGCGGCTGGGGCAATGTGCATTTTGCAACTGCGACGCGGCAGGCACCGAAATTTGCCAAGGTAGGAACACTTGGAGATGAACGTGAGCTGGAACTTGAGCTGAAGCTTTTGGCAGATGTTGGTTTGATTGGGTTTCCGAATGTGGGAAAATCTACGCTTTTGTCAACCGTTAGTGCTGCCAAGCCTAAAATTGCCAATTACCATTTTACAACCCTTATTCCAAATCTGGGTGTGGTGCAGGCAGGAGACGGCGAAAGTTTTGTTGTAGCAGATATTCCGGGACTGATTGAAGGTGCAAGTTTAGGCGTTGGATTAGGTCATGATTTTTTAAGACATGTAGAAAGAACAAGACTTCTCATTCATGTAGTAGATGTATCCGGAATAGAAGGCAGAAATCCGATTGAAGATTTTGATTTAATTAACAAAGAATTAGAAGCGTATAATCCGATTCTGAAAGAGCGTATGCAAATTGTGGCGGCGAATAAAACCGATATTATAACCGATCCGGAAATGTATCAAGCTTTTTTGGATGAAATGAAAAAACGCGGCGTAAAGGTTTTTGAAATTTCAGCCGCAACGAAAACAGGGGTGCGCGCACTAATGGCATATGCCGCTTCTATGCTGAAAGAAATTCCAATACCAGAAACGGAAGTAGAAGATATTGATCATGTGGAATATACTTTTTCACATAAGGAAGACGAATTTACTGTGCGTAAAGAAAATGAAATCTACGTTGTAGAAGGTCCGTATGTTTTAAAACTTTTAAATTCCATAAATTTTGAAGATTATGAATCTATGAGTTATTTTCAAACCATGCTGCGCAAAAAGGGAATTATAACCGCTTTAGAGGATGCTGGCATTCATGAAAATGATATTGTACGGATGGGAGATCTGGAGTTTGAGTTTGTATTTTAGCGAAAGGAATAGCATATGAAAATCGGGATTTTTGGCGGAACATTTGATCCGGTGCATAAAGGACATCTGTCTTTAGCAAGTCAGTTGATTAAAAAATGTGTCGTTGAACGGATTTTGTTTATGGTTT
>CALXJH010000201.1 GCA_944388555.1 uncultured Clostridia bacterium | reverse complement strand
ATTAGTACTGCGGCTATTGCAATAATTATTGCTTCTACGTCCTTGTTTGGATGGATACTTGCCAGTGAAAGAATACCGCAAATGTTATCAGCTGCATTAGTGGCAATTACAGATAATAAAATCATTTTATTGATAATAGTAATTGGATTGTTGCTTATTGTAGGAATGTTTTTAGATAGTTCTCCTGCTATTTTGCTTCTTTCTCCTATTTTGGCTCCAGCAATGCAAGCTGTTGGTGTCGATTTGGTTCAATTCGGCATTATCATGGTTATCACTTTAACGGTCGGCTTGTTGACCCCACCTGTTGGAACTGCGTTATTCGTATCTAGTAATGTTACTAAAGTTCCGTTATTGAAACTAAGTGTAAGGGTATTGCCTTTCATCGGTGTCATGTTGCTGGTTACTTTGATAATTGCATTTATTCCTGAAACTGTAACCTGGGTTAGCTAAAAAGGATAAAGATTATGTCTAATAAGTTGTTTTTGGGTATTGTTGGCGATGATTTTACTGGATCAAGTGATGCTGCGTCTTTTGCAGTAAAGTCAGGATTAAAGACCATGTTGTTTGATGGCATTCCTTCGGATATCGATTTAGAAAAGGAAGGAATACAGGCTGCAGTTATTGCTTTAAAAAGTAGAATGGCGCATGTTGCAGAAGCAAAAGAACAGTCTTTAGCTGCTGCAAAATGGCTTGTTGAACATGGAGCTCAGCATATATACAGTAAATATTGTTCGACTTTTGATTCGACCCCTAAAGGAAATATTGGACCAATTTTGGATAATTTCCTTGAAGGCTTTGAAGCAAAAGCAAGCATTATTTGTCCTGCGTTGCCTGTAAATGGACGTATTGTTAAAGATGGTATTTTGTATATAAATGGTGTCCCTCTTGCTGAGAGCCCGATGAAAAATCATCCTTTAACTCCGATGTGGGATTCAAGTCTGAAGAATCTTATGGAAGCACAGTCTTCATATAAATGTTTTAATGTACCTCATGATGTTCTTTATGATGAGGAAAAATTAAAAGCATTAATTAAAAATATTGAAAAAGATAATGAGCATTATTATTTAATTCCTGATTATGAAAATGATACTGATGCCAGTCAGATTGCAAAAGTATTTGGAGATATGTTTATCCAAAGCGGCGGTTCTGGTGTCTTAACAGCATTGGGAGAATATTACCTTAAAAAGGAAGGGGCAACTTTAGGTGTCTCTCATATTCCTAATTCAAAAACAGATGGAAAGGCTTTATTACTTGCAGGTAGTTGTTCTGTTGCGACACAAAAACAGATAAAAACTTTTAAGGAAAGCGGTAATCAAGTAATTAAAATTGATGCACATAAATTAATGTCAGGAGAATTGACCGCTAAAGATTTATGGCGTGACTATAAATCAGCTAAAGGATACTGTTTGATCTATTCAACAGCGCCGGCTGAAGAAGTTGCTGCCTTACAAAAACAATATGGTACAGAAAAGTTAGCTCATAAAATTGAACTAACAATGAATGAGTTAACCAAACTTGCTTTTGCTGATGGCTTTACCAGATTTATTGTGGCTGGCGGAGAAACTTCAGGGGCAGTTATCAAAGGTTTACCTCAAGATGGTTATGTAATAGGTGAAAGCGTTGCTCCGGGCGTTCCTGTTATGGTTCCGTCAAAGCATCCTAATGTTCGTTTGGTTTTGAAATCAGGAAATTTCGGAGACGAATATTTCTTTGAAAAAGCAATCAAAATGACAGGAGAATAGAAAGTGTCTATTTTAGATTGTTCTGAGGTGCAAAAAAGCATTAATGATTGTATTAATGTCGCACATAGCCTTTTTAACCGGAATAAGGTTTCAGGTTCTTCTGCAAATTTAAGTTTTAGATATCAAGACTATGTTGTTATAACCTCATCCGGATCTTCTTTTGGAACATTAG
This sequence comes from uncultured Clostridia bacterium, assembly GCA_944388555.1. Taxonomy (GTDB): domain Bacteria; phylum Bacillota; class Clostridia; order RGIG6154; family RGIG6154; genus RGIG6154. The sequence goes on along the minus strand of CALXJH010000201.1, from coordinate 1,845 downwards.
ATGTAGATGATTTTTCTGTCGTTTCTTTAGATGGGAATTTACTAGCTGGAAGAAAAGCTAGTAAGGAAGCTCCTTTACATCTTAGTTTTTATAAAAAAGATCCGAATATTGGGGCAGTATTACATACGCATAGTTTTTATAGTACTATCTGGTCATGTCTGAATCATAGTGATTCAAAAGATATTATTCCCAAATATACTCCTTATTTGGAAATGAAACTTGGCAAAGTAGGTTTAATCCCTTTTGCACCTCCAGGCAGTAAGGAATTGTTTGCTTTAGCAGAAGAGCATATTAATGATGCCAATGGATTTTTATTGGCAAATCATGGACCTATAGTGCCAGGGAAAAATATTTACGATGCTTTCTATATACTAGAAGAGTTAGAAGAAAGCTGTAAGATTGCATGGTATTTTAGGCAAGAAAAAGATATTGCGCGAATAAAGTAGCTCCTTTTAGCCCGCATTTTTCGCGGGCTTTTTTAATCACATAATTTTTCTCCTGCAAGGATATCTACGGCATCCTGAAGCAGCTTCCATTTCCCGTCCTTAAATTCAAATACGGTTACGGCACAGTTTTTCTGTTCACGGGTTTTTCTGAAAAACTGGGGCGGAAGTTTTTGTACAGCCATGATCACTGCGCGGATAAAACCTCCGTGACTAACGATTAAAATGTTTTTGTTGCCGTCTGCTTCGTTTTTTATTTCATCTAAAAATATTTGTGCTCTTTTGACAATGCTAGGAATTGATTCACCTCTTTCAGGAGGAATAAAAAATTCCGGATTCATCAAGTAATTATGTAATGGATGATGCGGGTTTTTGCGTATATCCGGAATAAAATCTCCTTCACAAACACCGTAAGATATTTCAATCACCCGATCATATTTGAAAAGAGGACAATTTTTCTGACCCTTTAAGGCTCGTAATGCTGTTTCTTTGGTACGAATGAGCGGACTGTAATAGCATTTGTCAAAGTTAATGTTAGAAATGGCAAGGCTTGCCTGTTCAGCTTGATTTTTACCAAAATCATTAAGCGGAATATCTGCTTGTCCCTGAATTTTGTCTTCAAGGTTCCAGTCGGTCATTCCGTGACGCATAAAATAAAGTTTCATGCAAAATTCCTAGTTTGTTAATGTTAGAAATAATTTTAAATGCAAAAATGGTGCTTTTTACGCAGTTTTAAGAAAAAAGCAGGATTTCCGCACATAATATTTTTAAACTGTTTGGTTAATGTTGAGATAGATAATTAGAGAGTTAAAAATGAACACTGAGAAAATTTCTGCAGTTTGTCAGGCAATGATTGATTACTATTCAGGTGATCCTAAAAGAATTCAGCATTTTGTGAAGGTTCATGCTTTTGCTAAGTTAATAGCAGAAAAAGAAAATTTATCCGAAAATGAGGTTTTTGTTATAGAAATCGCTGCATTAGTTCATGATATCGGTATTAAAAACGCTGAAATTAAATACCACTCCAGCATGGGTAAATATCAGGAAAAAGAGGGACCTTCTGAAGCTAAAAAACTTCTGGAGACTCTTAATATTGACGCACAGATAATTGATAGAGTCTGTTATTTAGTCGGACATCATCACACTTATAAAGCTATTGACGGCATTGATTATCAAATTTTGGTTGAGGCGGACTTTTTAGTGAATATTTACGAGGATTCCTTGCCTAAAAGTTCGGCAGCAAGCATTTTATTCAAAATATTTAAAACAAGAACCGGCATTCGTTTGTTAAAAACAATGTACGCTTTAGAGAACGTTTAAAAGAAAAAACTCCGTAACATACGTTACGGAGTAAAGGTACTATGGAGAGGAGTATTTATAAGGAAAACGTTATTTTGCCAAT
>CALXJH010000200.1 GCA_944388555.1 uncultured Clostridia bacterium | reverse complement strand
CGCGCCCGGCTAAAATCAGGTGCAGCATATCAGATAACCCCTTTTTTTTTTTTTTTTTTGGCGTACAGCGCGGTTTCACCGGTGTAAACAACCGCATACGCCTGTTTGGCGCGCTCGTAAAACGCGTAGCGTTCTAAGAAAACGGGCTGGGCGTCGGTAAAGGGGGCTGTAATCTTCCGATACGTCTCCCAGATCGGGGTTTGTACCGTATCCCCCGGCACTTTGTCCATTAAATAAACGGGCGGGGCATAGGTGTCGAGCGGAAACAGCTGCAAAATGGCTTCCAGAACCTTGCAGGACGCATGTCCGTCTAACCGCACAAGACGCTTTGCCATGGAAGCGGCAGGAAAGTTGCCGTCTGAAATGACCAGTTCGTCGCCGTGTCCCATTTCCATCAGGATTTTCAGCAGTTCAGGGGATAAAATACTTGGAATACCTTTTAACATAAATATTTCACATCCTTTTTTTGTTTGTGGTATTTATTGGCGTTTTTTACGCATAAGCGCTTCCACTTCGTCGCGGGAAACACGGTTAAAGTCGCCGCAGATGGTATGCTTTAAACAGCTTGCCGCAAGCGCAAATTCCACCGCTTCGCCAATGGTTTTGTAATGCAAAAGACCGTAAATCAGACCGCCGCCGAAGCTGTCGCCGGCACCGATACGGTCGGTGATGTGTTCAATTTCATATTTTTGCGAGAAATAAAATTCGTTTCTGTCATAAATACAAGCCAGCAAATCATATAAAGAAGCGCTTTTGTTTTCCCGCAAAATAATGGAAACTTTAGAAACGTTGGGGAATTTGTCTATGATTTTTTTGGAAATGGCTTCATATTTCGCCGCACTGATTTTTCCGTTTTCGTCGGGGAAATCGGTATCAATGCCTAAGGATTTCTGACACTCTTCTTCATTTGCAATCACAACGTCGGTATAGCGCACCAATTCCTGCATGACGGTTTGTACATCTTTTCCGTAGTTCCAGAGGTCTTCGCGGTAGTTTAAGTCGCAGGAAACGGTAAGGCCCATCCGTTTGGCTTCCTGTACGGCTTTGAGGGTTAAATCGGCAGCCGTCTGGGACAGCGCGGGGGTAACGCCGCTGATATGCAGCCAGGTGCAGTCTTTCAAAAGCTCTGCAAAATCAAAGCGGTCGGGAGATACCATGGAAAAAGAGGAATACGCGCGGTCGTAAATGATTTTGGAAGGCCGCTGTCCGGCGCCTTTTTCCAGATAATAAAGTCCTACTCTGCCATCCTGGCGTACAATGCCGGAAGGATCTACCGCACAGGCGCGCAGTGTCCGGCAAATGGCGTCGGTTACAGCGTTGTCCGGAAGCGCGGTAATCATTTTGGCGTCCAGACCGTAATTGGCGACAGAGATCACAGAATTTGCCTCAGCGCCGCCGAATGTGGCTTCTAAAACAGGCGACTGAAACAAACGCTCTTCTCCGGGTGATTTTAAGCGGAGCATAATTTCTCCAAGTGCTGCAATTTTCATAGGGATGTTCCTTTCTTGATGGGTGTATTTAATGGATTTACTGCATATTATTTTTCAATAAGACGAATTTCAAAGCCGGCAATGCCGCCGTCCATAACTGCGCAGGAGGGTTGCTTTTGGGTGTCCGGCGCGGTTGAGACCGGCTTAAAATGAAAGCCGCGTTTTTCAAGATGATAGACCGCGCGGGAAAGAGAGCGGGTGGAAAAAACAATCTGCGCGCAGGCGGCGTCTGACGCGGTGTGCAGCACTTCAATAGCGCTGCCGGCAAATGTGCTGTCTTTGCCAATGCTTACCGGCACAGATAAAAGCGCGGCAAAGGTTTCGGCGATGTCCTGTCCGCTTTGCGCAGCGGTCGGCTTAAGAGCAATGTGTGCAAGTTTCAAATCCAGCATTTTATCCACCGCCATACGGCAGATATGGGTAATTTCGTCAAAGTTTCCGGCACGGAGCAAGTCATCCTTGACCATAAAGCTGCCGCCGCAGGCAATGACTTTCTGAAACGACAGGTAATCGTTTACATTATGAAGATCAATGCCGCCGGTGGGCATAAAGGAAACGCCGGCGTAGGGGGCGGACATGGCTTTGATTTTGGCAATGCCGCCGCTTTGCTCAGCGGGGAAGAATTTTACGGTTTTTAATCCCAGTTCTAAAGCCATTTCGAGTTCAGACGGCGTACAAATGCCGGGGATCACGCAAACGTTTTGTTCTAAGCACCAGGAAACGACTTTCGGATTCAGCCCGGGTGAAATAATGGCTTTTGCGCCGCTATCTAAGGCAAGTTTTGCCTGATCAACCGAAAGCACGGTGCCGGCACACAGCAGCATATCCGGGAAAGCGTCGCGGATACGGGAAAGCGCATGGGGCGCCGCTTTTGTACGGAAAGTAATTTCGGCGGCGGGCAGACCGCCGTCTATCAGCGCACGCGCAAGCGGAACGGCTTGCTGTTCGTCTTCAATCTTAATCACCGGAATGATTCCGATTTTGGAAATTTGGTCTAACATATGTACGTCCTCCGAAAAAATCACATAATGGAATGAATAAATATATTTTACCATTAAAAATGCAAGTTGTAAAGATAAAACAGGCATTTTTCCAAAAACAATTTTATAAGTATGGAATAGAGCGGCATTTTTCCGCTTATAGGGAAAAGCCGGAAGAAAGAGAGGAGAATGGTATTGCAAATCGGATATTTACTCGTACAGACATTTACCAGCCAGGAAAGTTTCGGGGAAAAGGACGTACGCATTTCGCTGTCTGGCGGACAGACGCTGTTTACCGACGAAAACGGATTTACCCCGAAAATAGAGATTGAGGCGCCGGACAAAGCGTTATCGGAAAGTCCGGGGAATGTGTCGCCGTATACCCTGGTGGATTTAACCATTGAAAAAGAAGGGTTTTTCACCATTATCATCCGCAATGTACAGATATTTGCGGAAGAAACAACCTTGCAGAAAATACAAATGCTGCCCATTCCCGAAAACGGCGGGAGCGGGACGATTGAGTATAATCTGCCGCAGCAGAATTTGTAGGGGCGCGGCGAATATGGAAAGAAGGAGTGAGGATAATGGCAAATGAAGTAACCGTTCCGGAGTATATTGTGGTACATTTGGGACGTCCGGAAGCGGCGGCGCAGAATGTAACGATATCTTTCCCGGATTATGTAAAGAATGTAGCGTCGAGTGAGATTTATCCGACCTGGCCGCAAAGCGCGCTGTATGCAAATATTTACGCGATCATATCTTACGCGCTGAATCGTATTTTCTTAAGGGTATACCGCTCGCAGGGGTATAATTTTGATATCACCAATTCCCCTTCGATCGATCAGACGTATGTGCAGGGGCGGAATATTTTTACCAATATTTCAAATATTGTCGACGAGGTATTTAATAATTATGTCCGGGTCATTGGACGATTAGAGCCGCTGGCAACAAAATTCTGCAACGGGACGACTGTAACTTGTAACGGCTTGTCGCAGTGGGGGACGGTGAGTCTTGCAGAGCAGAATTATTCTACATTTGAAATTCTGCAGTATTATTACGGGGATAATATTGAAATTGTATACGACGCGCCGGTCGGCGGTTTGCCGGATTCGTATCCGGGATATCCGCTGCGGCTGGGGGATGAGAGTGTAGACGTATTTAACGCGCAGATTTTGCTCAACCGCATTTCGGACAATTATCCTGCCATACCTAAGATCTATCCGGTAGACGGCATATTTGACGAAGAGATGGAGCGGGCAGTACGGAAGTTTCAGGAAATTTTCCGGCTGCAGGTAGACGGCATCATCGGCAAGCAGACGTGGTTTAAGATGGAATATTTATATGTCGGCATTCGGCGTTTGACCGAACTGGAGTCCGAGGGGCTGGTCATCGGGGAGTTCCCCAAATTGCCGCCGTCTCTTGCGCAGTCTGCCGTACAAAGCATTGCCGTGCCGCCTAAGGCGTCTTACAGCGAAGGGGATACCGGTGAGCAGATTCAGGTGATTCAATACTGGTTAGGCTGGATTGCCGCATTTTATAATACCATTCCGTTTGTGCCGGTAGACGGCGTTTACGGAGAAAGTACTGCCAATGCGGTATTACAGTTTCAGAAGCAGTTTGGCTTGCCGCAGACCGGGGCGGTTGATAAAAACACGTGGGATGAACTTTATAGGGTATACGCAGGCATTTTAGGAGATGAAAGAGAAAATTTGGAAACAAGTTTTCTGAATGCAGTTGAGGTGCCCACGCGCATGGGAGAAACGCGCGACCATGTCAAAGAAGTGCAGCGAACCCTCACCCCCTCAAACCCGCTCTACCCCCACACTCCAACCGCACTCGCCACCGCTTCGCACGGCCC
>CALXJH010000199.1 GCA_944388555.1 uncultured Clostridia bacterium | reverse complement strand
TATCTCATCTATTATTATAACACATTTTTATAAAAAATCAACTATTTTTTTATAAAAAAATAATATTTTTTTGCACTGTTTTTTCAGCTGTTTATTAAAATCTAAAGAAGATTGTTTTATACAAATGTGCATGGGTGTGTATAGACCACAGAAGATTCAGAGAATCAAGGCTTCGGCGCAGTAATAGATTTATATGGCTTCCCGCTTTCCCTTTCGACAAACAGTATTGCATTTTTTATGTATTTATGTTAAAATAAATACGTTTTGGAGGAATGGATTATGAAGAAAGTCAGAATATATACAGACGGTGCGTGTTCCGGCAATCCCGGCGCCGGCGGATATGGCGTTATATTGGAATATAACGGAAGAACAAAAGAAATTTCAAAGGGATTTCGAAAAACAACCAATAACCGTATGGAGCTGATGGCAGTTATCGCTGCCCTTTCTGCGCTGAAAGAACCTTGTGAAGTAGAAGTTTTCAGTGATTCTAAATATGTGGTGGATGCCATTGTTAAAGAATGGGTGTATACCTGGGAAGAAAAGGGATGGATTAAAGCCGACAAAAAGCCGGTGCTGAATGTGGATTTGTGGGAAGAGTTGCTGTTTTTAATTGAGGGACACGCGGTGACCTTCCAATGGGTAGAAGGGCATGCCGGTCATCCCGAAAATGAACGCTGTGATCGATTGGCTGTTGCGGCGTCACAGTCTAAAAACTTAGAAATAGATGAAGAATACGAACAAATGCAGGAGGCTTGATTTTTTCAGTGTTTCAGTGCCGTTATCCAGCGCGAAAACGGCTTGCTGTTTTGCCGTCATTTAAGAGCGCCGAAACCTGGATATGCGTTGCCCGGTTTATTTGCTGCACCTATAAAACGGCAGACACTGCTATATGCTTTTGCGCGGGTACATAGATCGGCGCTTTTTTTAGCATATATCTGCCTCGTTTTTGCAAAAATAAGCGTTTTGAAAATAAAAATGTATGGATTGGTGTTCGGTTGTTCGGCATGTTTCCTGCAATCGAACTTTAAACGTGCAAGGCACAGCAAATACAAAACGGTCTTACGGGAAATATATAAAAAATTCTTGACAAACTTTCCTGTTTGTGCTATGATAACTAATGTATTCTATATTCCTCAATAGCTCAGTCGGTAGAGCATGCGGCTGTTAACCGCAGGGTCGTTGGTTCAAGTCCAACTTGGGGAGCCATGTTACGGCAAGCCTTTTGGCTTGCCGTATTTTTATGCAAGAAACGACTCCACTTTATCGGCTGCCGTTCCTTGTTTCCGCCAAACTGCAGATTATGCAGGAACAATAAAAAAGCAGGGTGGCATCTATATCGTTCACTTTTCGAAAAAGTGCGGCAAGCTACAATATGTCGAATTTTTTAATATTGCTTAAAGAAAGGAGTTAAACATGGAACTTCCTTTTTCGGGAATACAGTGGGTTTTCCCCATAGAATTAGGTGTGCGTCCATTATACTTAAACAAAGTTAAACTTGAGAATGTTAAAAAATGGTTGGATGCTAATCATATGGACTTATGTCATCCCCTTCCGGTTTATGATTTCGGTAATGGAAGACTCACTCTTACAGATGGCCACAGCCGGGCGTTTATTGCGTATCAATATAACCTAAAAATACCGATTATTTATGATACAGATGATATGGTAGTAAGTAAAGAAGGGCAGTTGTTTTATAAAAACGATATCCATTGGTGTCAGCGCTTTAACATTCAAACAGTTGCTGATCTTCAGCCGCGTATAGTTGATTTCAATAGATATAAATATCTTTGGATTGAACGCTGCAACCGTGCGTATAATTTGCTTACGAAAACGAATGAGAATGAAAGATTGGAAATCGAACGACAATACACAGATTTGTTTTTATATGGTGCAAATGAAGATTTAACAATATATTATTTCGAGAATAAGCAGGGGCAGTTATTCGAATTTCGAAACGGAGATTGCATTGAAAGCTTTGAAGTTTTCTGAGGCAAGTGGTATTTTTTGCTTAGTCTATCGGTGCTTTTTTCAGTTGCGCATATTTGATTCCAAGCGAAAGATAAAAACAATTTTTGTATATTGGTTGGAGTCGGCCTTTTGAAGCCGCGACGGAACGGACTTTGTTTCGTTTCGCTTTTTTATGCAGTAAATCAGTCACCTGGCTTGCCGTTCCTCTTTTTCGAAAAAAGGCATGCTTGCCTCGTCTGCCTGGCTGTAAGCGCATGTGCGGTCGTGCAGTCAATCTTTTGGCCGGTTGTGTTTTATGTAAAAATGTGTATTGATGTCTTTTCTTAAAAAACGTGTTTCTTTTGCGCTGTTTTTAAGGCGCATTTTAAATTTAACCTTTGAAAATCACACTGACAGCCACCGTTTTGTGCTTGTTTCTGTCTCACGAATGAAATTTTGCATAAAAAATGAATAAATACTTGCAGTTTTGAGGGGAGCATGTTAGAATAAAATAAACAATGTATTTTATATGTTGAAACAAGTCTGCAACTTCAAATAAGAGCTTTTGCCTGCAAAGCAATCCATAAAATGAAGCGCTTGAAACCGCACATTGCCCGCGGCGTGTGTTTTCGACATTCTTTCAATTTTAAGGTTTGCATTTTTTCAACATGGATACGTTTTGAAACGGAAGGATATGAAGCATGTTTTTTATGCGCAGTTTAATCATGAGGCGTATATTTTTGCATGAAAACGAAAATGGCTGTGTTCTCACACATCTGAAACAGTGCTGGTTTGGCAAAAGGCGGCATACAGCTGGGGATCGCTGCAAAAAAGCTTTTTCGGAAGGCGTTAAAGAATTGTTTTGTACATCTGTCTGCGTACTGTGCAAAACTTTATTTTGCGAAAATGTAAGTGAAAAGAGGAGACTGTTAGCGGAGGATGAAGACGAAACTTTTGATTTGTGACGATGAAAAAAACGAGGTAAAAAGGATAGAGAATATCGTTTCAGAATATGCCAAACAACGGATGGAACTGCAGATAAAGGTGCAGTCGTTTTCCAATCCGTTTGAAATGTTAGATTATATAGAAACGTATGGTGTGCCCGATATCGCGCTTTTAGATATTTATATGCCGGGAATCCTGGGAATCGAGATTGCACGTAAAATTTTAGAACGCAGTCAGGACGACACTGATATTATCTTTTTAACCACGAGCGTCGATTTTGCTGTAGAAGCGTTTTCGCTGCATGTCAGTGATTATCTGAGCAAGCCGTTTACCAGGGAAAGGCTGACTGCTGCGCTGGACAGAGTGATTGAAAAAAGAAGGAAGCGCCGCTATGTTCCCGTTTTATGCGGTAAAGAAATCTACCGTGTAGAGGCACATGATATTTTATATGCCGAATCCAGGAACCACGGTGTGGAAATGCATTTAAAATCAGGCAGTATTATAAAAACGCGCATGCCGCTGTTTAAGCTCATGGAACTGCTTAAAGATGTAGATGGCTTTACTTTAGTGGGTGTTTCCTATATTGTAAATTTTATTTATGTACAGCGCCTGCACCCTTCTATGCTTGAGATTATAAATGGTGATAAAGTGCCAATCCCAAGACGGCTAAGGAGTACGCTGCAGCAGCAATACTTTGATTTTTATACAAAGGAGGCGGTCAAATAATGATCCACTTTGTTATTGTCATGGCAGTATTGGCGGCTACGCATTTTTTCTGTTTTGCGCTGATTAGCGAGTTTAAATATTCGGTAAAGAAAATGGTGTGGATTTATACCGTTTCTGCTATAATGTTTATCGGTTTGCTGGTTTTGATCTGTCTCTTGCTGGATAAGAAGGGACCTGCTGTTCTTGCTACCGGATATTTGGTTACCATTATACTTTGCTTTTTTGTTTTTATTTTTACATCTACAGATCCTATATATAAAAAAGTTTTTTTATATATCACTTATTGTAATATATTCTGTATTTTATGGGGCGCAACGGATATTTTTTGTATGCATCTTTGCACAGATATGTCTCAATTGCAGATACTGTATATTAAAAATATGATTCGAACAGTGCTCACAATTCCTCTTGCTATTTTTTATATGAAATGTTGTCGCAGCATGATACGAAATATTCCCGTAATTGAAAAACAAACATGGGCGGCGCTGTCTTTAACCTCTGTTTTGTTTTTGGGGGTATTTTCGTTTCTGATTACCAAAGGATATAAACTTATTTTTACGGAAGTAAATTATTTTGTTTTGTTTGCTACTTTCTGTGTAATCTATGCTTCTGTGTTATGGCTTGTGTTTGGGAATATCCAGCAGATGAGCCGTGAGAGTAAAATAAAATTGATCAACCAAAAAGCAAAATATTTACAGAATGAACTTGAAATTGCAAGACAAAACGAAAGTATTACAAATCAGATTAAACACGATTACAGACACCATATGTTAAATATTGCTTCTATGCTGCAAAATGGCGATGTAGACCATGCGATCGCCTACATAGATGCGTATAATGCGCATTTAAACGTTACAGTTAGAAAAAATATTTGTCCCAATGTCATTGTAAACGCAATATTAACCAGCTTTGCGCAGACGGCATCCAATGCCGGAATTGATTTCTCAGCTTCTGCAGATACACCCGAAGCATCCGTAATAGAAGATACCGATTTTGTAGTGATTTTGTCGAATCTGCTGGAAAATGCCGTTAACGAATGCAAGCAATGTCATTTTGAAAGAAAAATGCGGATCAATATTCGCACGGTTGAGAAAAAAACAGTTATTGTATGCAGTAACTCTTGCAGGGAAGGAATTGAAATTGTTGGGCACAGCATAAAAAATAAAGGTGTGGGAATAGACAGTATCCTTACGGCTTGCAGAAAATATAAAGGAGATATAAACTATAAATATGAAAACGGAATACTCACCGCCTGCGTTATATTAAATGCCTGATTTTTCCCAGCGGGAAATATAGAAGACCAATTGCGTAAAAAAAACGACCAATTGTGAAAGACCATCCATTTGGATGGTTTTTTTATATATAATATTATAGTAAGCACTGTGCAGCTTATTGTTATGGGCTTGCGCAGGCTGCACGGAAAACTTGAAGAACGTTTCTTAAAGATAATGCTGTTATAAAAATTTAGTATGCGGCGGCAAACTTGTTTAACATATATTTTGCAACCACAGCAGTTGATGGTAAAATGTATGTTAAAGGAGTTGATTCATATGAGAAAAATAACAGAAAAAGTCATTTTAAGGTTTAGGGATTATTTAATTACCGAAGAAAAAAGCGTTCTGACACAACAAAAGTATATCCGCGATATTCGTGCATTCATGGCGTGGCTGGGAAATCGTCCCATTCAAAAAGGGGCGGTCGTGGAATATAAACAGCATTTGCTTCATTCCTATGCGCCTGCAAGTGCAAATTCTATTTTGTCCGCTTTAAACACGTTCTTTTCTTTTCAGGAATGGGATGACTGTAAAGTAAAAACCGTTCCTATGCAAAGACAGCTTTTTTTAACACCCGACAAAGAACTTACAAAGACCGAATACGTAAGGCTGCTGGATGCAGCGAGCAAAAAACAAAACAAACAATTGTTTTACTTGCTGCAAACCATCTGTGCAACCGGTATCCGTGTGTCCGAACTGCGGTTTATCACTGCCGAAAATGTCAAAACAGGAAAAGCCATCATAAGCTGTAAAAGCAAAATGCGGGTAGTTTTTCTTCCAAAACAGCTGTGTGATTTGCTAAAAAAATATATGATAATGTACAGAATTGAAAGCGGACCTATCTTTGTGACACGAAAAGGAAATCCGTTAAACAGAAGCAATATCTGGAAGTTGATGAAAAGCCTGTGCGCGTGCGCAGGAGTCGCTAAAGAGAAAGTGTTCCCGCATAATTTAAGGCATCTTTTTGCGCGGACTTTTTATTCCTTAAAAAAGGATATTGTAAGACTGGCAGACCTTTTAGGTCATTCCAGCGTCAATACAACGCGGATCTATACTGTGGAAACCGGGGTAGAGCACCGAAAACAATTACAAAAACTTGGATTATTATGGCGTTCGGGGAAATGCAAATGTACATTTCCAAAAGTTTGTTCCGCCGGCATGAAGAAGACCGCTTTTTGAATCAGCCGCCCGTAAGACAGCGGCGGCAAAAAAGAAAGAAAAAATGTGGGATAACATAAGAATAAACCACATAATTTATATTATGTAATTTTTGAGTATCTATTGTGTCGAAAAAAACATATACAAAGTAAATAATAGCATAGTTTTATAAATTTGTCAATATTCTGTAAATCCCGCTTTTTTACGTTTTATGGTAAAAAAGATGGTTTGTTTTACGCTTTTTTCGCATTTATTTTGTTATAAATCAGCCGAAAAGATGGCGTTTACTATATAATATAAATTATGTAGTAAACACATTTTCAATATCCATACAGTCTTGTACATATATTGGAGGAATCATGGAGGTACTGGGCAAAAACAAGGAAAAAATAGGAATACACTGTTTGCTGGCGGCGCTTTATTTTCTTGCTTTACCTTTAACTATAACCATTAACAGCGCCGGTGATTCTTTTCTGAAAATAATAACGCTGCCGATTGCGGCATTTTTGCTGGTGACTTTGTTCTTTTATAAAGGCAGCTTGGAACTTAATTTTGTGCATGGTTTTTTTGTCGTTTATATTCTGAGCGTCGTTGTAACGCTGTTTGCTGATAACACGCAGCAGGCGCAGGATTATGTAATCGGATATATACAGAACACGGCGCTGATGTTTTGCATTTCACTGCGCCGGTATAACGAAAGAGAGATAGAATTTTTTAAAAATACGCAAGTTATTTTGTTGGCAGTTTTGATTTATATGGGTTTGTTTGGCGGTGCTTCTTATGCAGACCGCACCACAATTGAAATTTTTGGCGGCGTCAGCGATCCCAACTATTTTTCCGGTTTTTTTGTTTTTCCCATTGCAGTATGTCTGGACAAAATCAAAAAGAATAAACAGCGTGCGTTATGTCTGGTACTTATGCTTTTGGGCATTTATGTGGTTCTTTTATCCGGGTCGAGAGGCGGATTGCTTGCAGTGATTGCTACTCTTTTGGCACATATTCTGTTCTCCGCAAAAGATTTTAAAAATTTTGTCCTTACGATGTGTTTATTTGTCATAGCCGCGGTTTTGTTTTGGATGCTCATTCTGCCTGTTCTGCCCGAAAATATTACCGAGCGCTTTAGTATACAGGCGGTTGTCGAAAGCCGGGGTACATACAGAGGGGATATCTGGATATCCATGCTCCGTGAAATTGGAAATTCAACCTGGCAATTGTTTGTCGGGCGGGGCATAGACGCCAAACATATGATGATTATTGCGGGCAAAATGCAGGAAGTGGTAGCGCATAATAACTTTATACAGGTCTTATATAACCAGGGTTTTTTCGGATTGCTGTCTTTTATGGCCATTTGTCTGGCTTCATTTGCCCGAAATCTGAGAAAACGAACATATATATCCGTAGGGGTAATTGGTATGCTGACGCTTACTTTAACGCTTACTTTAAACCCAAGTATTAAATCATTCTGGAATCTTATGATTTATGCATCGTTTGCTTTTGCATCCGCTGCGCCGGAAATGGACTGTCAGGAGGGAGAAAATACACGTGAAATCAGTGCTGGAAGCTGTGAAGAAAACGCAGAAACAAGAAAATAGACAGCAGATAGAAACCAAAAATAAAAAGAAAGGTACAGGCAATGCGCGTGCTCTTTTGAAAAAATACAGGTTTTTAGTGCTCACGATTTGTATGATCGTGTTACTTTCCGTTTTCTGTGCCATTGTGATGAATTTAAACAGTTCCTATATTGTTGTGGTGATGCGTTTTTCCGAAATAACCCAGGGATATAATCCCGACGGCTCGCCGTTTGATATTTACGAGCTGTTAAGTGACAACGTTGTAAATAATGCCTGTGAAAAACTTAATAACCGGATAGATCCAGTTACGCTGAAAAAGCATATCACGCTTTCCAGCAATTCGGTAGCCGGCAGCTTTAATTCGGTGCAGGAAAAAGTCATGGACGGAAATGATAATTATTACTATTTTCCCAACCGGTATATGATTACCTATTCCGTACTTTCCAATAAAATTAAAGACGAAGGATTTGCAGCATGTTTTCAGGCAATCTGTGACAGCTTTTCACTCCCGTCCAAAGCGGAAGTTTTGCAGGCTGTCGCACAGGCGTATTCGGAGGAATATGAAGCGTTACATATCATAAAAGAAGATTTCTTTACGGTAGACTGGGAATATGTGCAAAGCTTGGATCATTTTAACCGCGTCAGCGAGCTGCAAAGAATTATAGAAAATTTTTCCCGTTACGTAAATCAAAAATATGATGAAAATGTGCGGTATATTTCAGCGGATGGCATCGGATTCGGAGAGCTTAGCACAGAACTGAGTTCCATTCAAAATCTGGATTTGCAAAATTACAAGGCGTTTATTATACAAAACGCCGTTACAAAGGATAAAGAAAGTTTGCTCAGGCAGTTTCGATATGTGTACAATGAAAACAGCAAAATTGCAGAGCGAAAGACGGCAGAGTACAGCGTTATGCTGGAAGGTATAAAACTGTATGACCCTAACATAACCAAAGTGACGTTTATCCCGTCATTAGATACAGATAATGCGTTTTATATGAACCGCACAAAAATAGGGATTGATTATCTTACCTACAATGCCAATGCCGCAAAGCTTGAAGCGGATGAGGCTAAAAGCACGGCAGCCCAGTACGGATATCTCGAAGAACATTTTTCCGATGCGGCGCCGACGGATGCCGGCCTTATATTATCAGCTGAAAATATGTATGAGAATATCACGAATAAAATCAATGCATTTTGCAAAAAAGCACAGGAACTAAATAAAGGATACATTGATAATGTGACGTATGAACAAATTTTGATTACAGGTGTGGCAGATGGCAAAGATTTAATAAGTTTGTGTATCTTGATTGCCAAGCTCGCAATTTTTACAGCCTCTGCGATGTACGCGCTGTATTGTATCCAGCAGTTTTTACGAAAAATGTTGCAGCGTTTGCAAACACGCGAAAAGAAGGTGAAATAAGACAGTGACCATTCAGAGTTTCTTTGATTGTATTTGGAAAAACAAACGTTTCCTTGCATTTTTGGTTGCGGCAGCTATCGTATTGTGCACCGCCGCGCTCAATTTTACCAATACAACCACCGCGAAGGCTATCATCAAGTTTGTAGGCGAAGATGCAGTAAACGGATTGACTGAAAACGGCAGTGCCATAGATCCTTATGAAATGGCAAGCGGCTTGGTCATCAAAAATGCAGCTATGAATTTGGGATATGAAAATATCAACACCGAGCCCATCCGCAGAAATATGGATATTACCCCCATTACCTCCACAGCGGAGCAAGAAAAGTATGCGTCCTGGATTGAGAATTTTTCTGATTATGGGAAAACAGAAGAAGAAAAAGAGACGCCTATTTATTACGCGGTTTCCCTTAAAACCTCTGAAAATACGGATTATGCAAGAAATATGCTGTATTCCATTATAAAAGAGTACCGGAATTATTATACGAAAAAATACACGTATAATTTTGACGTTGCCAATTTGGCAGAAGATGTGTATTTGCAGTATGACTATTATGAAATGATTGATTTGCTCAAAACGAAAATCCAAAATAATATGGATTATTTAAATAATATCATTTCGTCTGATTTTGATTACCGTTCTTATCAGTCCGGTTACTCGATTAAAGATTTGATAGAACAGTACCGCTTACTGAAAGAAACGGATCTTGCCATTGCGGAACAAACCGTTATGGAGCAGAAGCTGTCCCAAAATTATTCCGTGCTGATCAGCAATTTACAAAATAAAGTCCAAACGGCTGCGCAAAGTATGGAATTAAACAAACAGAAAGCAGAGTCGGCAAAAGACTTGATGGACACTTATGCTAAAAAAAATCAAGAGTATTTATGGGAAAGATTTGGTGCAGAGAATGACAACGGCAATCAGGTACGTGAAGCGGTAGAACGCGATGATGCATACGCGCAGTATCAGTCTACCTATGATCAGCTGATGACAGATTATGTTGAATATCGGACGGCATATGAAAATGCTGTCATCGACAAAAACAAATATGAACAGGTAATTGCTGCTTTTGAAGAAGGCAGACAGCAGGATGTACAAAATGCAGATATTGAAAGCAGTTTACAGAAAATATGTGCAAACTTTAATTCCATTAGCCATCGGACCCGGGAAGTGATTAGCGAATATAATGAATACAGAGAGTCGGAAAGCGTCATCGGTGTATCGGGCGTTATAGTTGAAAGCAGTGCAAACTCTATTTTCTATTTCTCGGTGTGCATTATCATGGCACTGGCAGCGGGTATTTTTATAAGCGTTGCCAAAGAACTGTATGGACTGCACAAGCAAAAAGAAAAAAAGGAGTCGGCAGTTTAATTCCATGAAGTTAATATTAGACGGCTATTTTGATAGCAATTTTGGCGACGATTACATGATGAAAATTATCGTCAGCAGGCTGCATGACTGGCAGTTTTTAGTTCCTGCACAGGCAAATATTTCTCCGCTTGTGACGCAGCAGCAGAATGTGCACATGTTAGAGCAAAAAGCGCATGTCCCGACGCTCATTGTCACCGGTTCGGGGTTTATGATTAACTCTTTAAGGGCGCTTGTATGTGAAATCCGATGGTTTGTGCAGGGAAAAAAAGCAGGAGATTACTGTTTAGGCTGTAATATAGAACCATACAGATTCCCGCTATCTACATATCTGATCCGCAAGAAGCTTGAAAAGATGCAGCTCATTGTCTGTCGGGATCAGAAAAGCTATGCGTGGTTGAAGGCACATTGCAAACACACAAAAATATACCAGTTACCGGATATTTTATTTTCCATACCCGAACCGTGGCTGTATAAGCCTGTGGCGCCGAATGCGCTGGGAATTGCAATGCTGCACCGTAAGGGCGATCAGCCGGATTGCTCTTATTACCGGGCCATGGCAAAGGCGGCGGACTATTGGGTGGAAAAAAATCACCAGCCGGTATACTTATTTGCGTTTAATACTGGCAGTGAAGATGACGTATATGCGTGTGTGTGCGTAAAAGAGAAAATGCGGTTTCAAGACCAGGCGATCCTTATAAAACATGGCGTGGAAGACGAAATCTTAAAAGGGTATGCGCAGTGCAAAAAAATAATCGGTGCAAGATTTCACGCCGCGGTTTTGGCAATACGCACCGGCATACCGTTTTTCCCCATTCTGTTCCGCGAGAAAATGAAAAATATGCTGCGGGATTTACAGTATCCTGAATGGGGGATACCCATCGACCAGATAGAATTTACACATTTGCGTACATTTTTGGATTGCGAACAAACGGCGTATAAACTGTCGCCCGATATCATGGAACAAGCGCAGGCGTATACGCGGATTCTGAAACAAATTATAGCGGAAAGGATGTGATAAATTTTGAAAAAAGCTTTAATCATTACCAATACAGCGTCTATGGTATATTTATTTAATAGTGTCAATATAGATATTCTGCAAAATGCCGGATATGAAGTGCATATTGCGTGCAACTTCTGCAGCGGCAACACAGCGTCAGAAAACGCGATTGAAGAATATAAAAAACGCTGGAATGAAAAAGGCATTATATCACATCACATTGGCTTTCTGCGGTCTCCTTTCAGTTTTAAATCGTTTGAGGCATACCGGGCAACCAAAAAGTTAATCCGTGACAATGATTTTCATTTAATTCATTGTCATACGCCGATTGTAAGTGTGTTTGTACGAATTGCGGCACAAAAAGCGAGAAAAAAGAAGGGGACAAAAGTCATTTATACGGCACACGGCTTCCATTTTTATAATGGCTGTCCAACCAAAAACTGGGTTTTATATTTTCCGGTAGAAAAATTTTTTGCAGATAGAACCGACCTTTTAATCACCATCAATGAGGAAGACTATGCCAGAGCGCTTAAACATATTCACGCAAAGCAAATTG
This sequence comes from uncultured Clostridia bacterium, assembly GCA_944388555.1. Taxonomy (GTDB): domain Bacteria; phylum Bacillota; class Clostridia; order RGIG6154; family RGIG6154; genus RGIG6154. The sequence continues at coordinate 2,233 of CALXJH010000199.1, read as the reverse complement.
CAAAAACCAACGGCGTTGGAATTGATATAGCAAGCATAGAGGCTTATACCTGCGACAAACAAAAAATCAGACAGGAAATCGGTCTTAAACCAGAAGATATTATGCTGCTGTCGGTCGGTGAGCTGAACAATAATAAAAACCATATCAAAGTTTTGCAGGCAATCAGCAAATGTAAGTGTGCGCACCTGCATTACGTTATTTGCGGCATAGGATACGCCAAAGACAAACTTATAAACGCAGCAAAAGAATTGGGCTTGGAAAACCGTCTGCATTTGCTGGGGTTCCGGAAAGATGTGCTGGCTGTACTTAAGACAAGCGATATCTTTGTCTTGCCCTCCATTCGGGAAGGGCTGCCGGTGGCACTCATGGAAGCCATGGCTGCCGGACTGCCGGTGGTTGCCTCTAAAATACGCGGCAATACCGATTTAATCAGGGAATTTAACGGCGGTATTCTCTGCGACCGCTTTGACGCCGCCTGCTATGGTCGGGCAATTGATATGCTCGCTTCCAGTCGATCCTTGCGGGAAGAAATGGGTGCGTATAACAAACAAGCAATTAAAGCTTACGACAAAAGTGTGGTGTATACGCAGCTGTCGGAAATCCTGTTTGGCACACAAGAAATGCCTCTGTATGATAAAGAGGTGATTCAGTTTGAAATATAGTGTGATTATCCCGGTATTTAATGCGGAGAAATATCTGTTGACAGCGGTGGAAAGCGTCCTGCATCAGCCGGCGGATATAGAGATTGTTTTAGTAGATGACGGTTCTACCGATGCTTCGGGACAAATATGTGACCGGCTTGCCCGGCAATTTGCCAATATTTTGGTATACCATACACAAAATCAGGGGGCAGGCGCCGCAAGAAATATCGGAATCCGTAAAGCAACCGGCGATTTCATTCTTTTCCTTGACGCCGACGATTTTTTGGATCAGGATTTCTTTCGATATAGGTCCTGTCTGGAAAAGCAAAGCAACTGCGATGTGATCTTCTATCAAACGGTAAAACTCTTTCATAACCATACGCAAGAGGCCATGCACGAGGGATTTACCAGCGAGAATATACAAGGAAAGTCAAAACAGGCGGTCTTAGAATATATTACAACCATGCACAAGTTCCCTGCAAGTTGTTCGGGCAAAGTGCTCCGCAGAAAATTTCTGCTTGAAAAGGCTGTTTATTTTCCGGCCGGACAGTTGGCAGAAGATGTGGATTTTACATTGCAGCTCCTTCTAAAGGCAGACCGTTTCGGCTACTACGATGAAGGCAAATATATGTACAGACTATTTCCTAACTCAAGAAGCGGAAAAGGAAACGCAAAAACAGTGGCAGATTTGCTTGCCATTTTGGAAAAATGGATAGTAATTGGCCAAAACAGTCCATATGAGGGGATTGTATTATGCTATTTGGCGTATGAATATGCAATGGTCTTTCCCTTTTTGGGGGCTTTGTCTAAAGAAAAACGCCGGGTATTTTTATCTAAAATGCAGGATTTGCAGTTTTTGATGACTTATGGAAAAACCAGAAAATTAAAAGCTATACGGCGCGTTGTGCAGTTTTTGGGCATAGACAGCACAGCCAAGCTGTTATATACATATATAAATTTCAGAGATAGCAAGTAGGTGATGCGCTTGAAAAAAAAGAGAATATTGTTTGTGGCGCAAAACCTGCATGTGGGCGGTGTCCAGACATCTTTGATTCAGCTGCTGCATGTATTGGCAGAGCAGCCGGTATATGAGATTGATTTGTTTACGTTCGGCCGTGGTCCGCTTTTGAACAAAATCCCTGCAAATGTGAATATAATGTATGGGAACAAGTTCCTTAAACTTGCGGCAACCCCCTTTTCGATTGTGCTGCGGTCCAAAAACCCAATTTCTATTTTAATCCGTGTCCTGCTCATGCTTTATGTGCGTGCGGTAGGTTCTGAACCGTTTTACAGATCCCTGTTTCGGAAATGTAAAATGAATGGGGTGTATGACACCGCGGTATCTTATTTCAACGATGTGCCGCATAATTATTTTAATCAGGGTACCAATCTTTATGTAGCGGAGTTTGTAAACGCCAAAGAGAAATGGGCTTGGATACACACCGATCCCATCTTAAGCGGTTTTGACCGGGCGTATTGCCGGCATATTTATAAGGGTTTTCAAAAAATCATCTGTGTTTCTAAAGCGGTAAAGGAAAAGATGGATTTGCTTTTGCCGGAATATGCAGACAAGACGGAAGTCATTTACAATC
>CALXJH010000198.1 GCA_944388555.1 uncultured Clostridia bacterium | reverse complement strand
CAACAAAAGCTTGCAAGGTCGTTGATGAATGTGTCGGAAAAATTGCAGAAAAATGTAAAGAAAAAGGGGTTACAATGTTGTTAACCGCAGACCATGGAAATGCTGAAATGATGGTTGACGAAGAAACGGGCAAGCCTCAAACCGCACATACAACTAATATGGTGCCTTTTGTTGTTATAAATCCGGACCATAAGGTTGAACTTAAATCAGATGGGGCACTGTGTAACGTTGCACCAACGGTACTTGAACTTTTGGGTATTCCTAAACCGGAAGAAATGGACTGTGACAGTCTTATTAAATAAAAGTTTAAGGGGCTAAATTTTAGCCCCTTATTTTTGTATTATTTTAATTCAAACATTTGTTTTTCTTCGTGGATTGTATCCAGCTCCTCCGGTGTAACAATTCCGCTTATTGCATCGCAATATGTTTTTGATGGAGTTTTCCCAAAAACTTTTATTGTATGATTATTTGTTAATTTAAGTCCATCTTTTGACATATTGTTGAAATTCGGACCAATCATTATTTGTGCATCTTCTCTGCCCATTGCTTTACAAACTTGTTTACTGAAATCAAGTAAATGTTTGGTAACTATAGGGTCTGAACCAAGTTTTCCGTTTGCTTCAAAGCTGTCGATTACAAATGTTAGTTTACCGTCTATATCAGCAAAGAAACATAATGAATTTCCGTAAGAGTTGCCGTATTTATCAACGAGTTCTATTGCTCTGTTGTAGTTGTTTAAAAGGTGCATTGGTGCAGAAAATCCGGCATAGTTACTTTCTATACTGTTACAGCAGCCTACATGGTTTCCTAAGAAAATATTTCTTCCGATATCGTCATCATCACTTAATCTGAAATGAATATTATTAACCTCTCTTGCATTTTTGATGTCTACAACCTTTTTTCTGAAACCGTTAATGTGGTCCATAAAACCTGTTGCACCTTCAATTTCTGATTGCGGCAGTTTTATATTTCCTTGGCCTTTTGCGGATTTCCAATAATTGTTTTTATCGGTATATTTTATTATGTAATCAAGAAATTTCCCCAATTCATTGTCTTTTATTTTCTCATTTGAGCTTAAGATTTCATTATTTGTTATTTGGTAATTGTGTTTTTCTAATTCCTCTTTTAGTTTTTGGGTTTCTTTTGTATTGATTTGTTTGAATAAATCATCATTGAAACTGTTTATTATTCCGGTTTTGACGTTTTGATAACTTGTTTCACTGTCAGCATCTGTTGAAAAGGTTTCTCCGTTCAAATTAGGGTTAAAATGGTTCCATTCATCAATATTTATTCCATGTTCTTCAAGCTGCCTGTTTGTTTCCTGATTGGCAAGAATTTGATTTATAAGATTACTGTTTTCATATTGCCCGTGTAATTCACTTCCGTTGTCAGGCATTATGACTCTTATGTCTGTCAACTTTTTATTTGGATTATCTTTTACAAGTTCTATTAATCGTTGAAAGTTCTCTTGTGTTTCATCAGATATTGCAAACAGTTTGTCAAAATATTTTGGGTCATATTGAATATTTTCAAGCAATTCATCTGTTGTCTTTATTCCATACTTTTCATAAAGAGCTCTTGTTACTGCGGTATTAAATGTTTTATCCGTATTTGGAACATTTACGTATGCTGTAATAACTTTTTTTAAGTCTTCAAGCGGTTTTCCAAAAATTGCCGGTGTTGTATATTTCTCCGGGTACTTGTTCATATCTGCTTTTTTAGCATTGTATTCACTAATATATTTTGCTTTTTTCTCCTCCGGAATTTTGGGATTATTTAGTGTTTGTTGAGCAAACTTATCCATTAGTTTATATTGTTCATTCAATGGTTTTGGTCTGTTTATTACTTTATGCAAATTAACCTTTAAAAGATACTGTTTTACAATATCTTGATTTTTCTCCGGTACATTTATTTGTGTTAAAAATTCCTCAACTTGTTCTTTATAAGGTATGTTTTCTTTTGAAAATACGCTATTTGCAAGTTTTATTTGTTCATCGGTCATTTCAGGTGATTTTATAAGCTCAAGTAAAGGTATCATATTAGATTCATCTACGTTACCTGCAAGTCCTGAGAGAACTCTTAGACGTTTTACTTTTTGTTCTGGAGATGGTAGTTCGTCCAGTTTCTTGATTAAATTCTTTCTGAATTTGTCACTTGTGTTTGTTATGAGCCTATAGCAATTTTGGACAAATCCTGTGTAACCGTCTATTTTGAATGATTGTGCGTAACTTGTTATATCTTCTCCAAATTCACTATTAACTGCATTTATTTGTGAATTATACCAAGATAATTGTTCAATAACATAATCATCACCGTGTTGTGAATCCCTTAATTGTTTGTGCTGTTTTGTTATATCAAGTAGTCTATTGTATTTATCTTCGCTAAACTTATAATCCTTTACACATTCTTTTATAAAGAATGCTATTCCTTTATCATCATATTCTTTCTCGTGAAGCTGTATAACTTTATTCTGTGCATCTGTGATTGATAAATTTTTAATTTTACAAGCATCTATTATTTCTATAATATTTTCTTTATGAATTCCTATAGAATTTAAATTATTTACCCAATTTAGTATTTCATAATTAAATTGGTATTTATAACCGGATTGTTTACTTTTATCCGGAGTTCTTTCTTTGCATTCCCGGAAAATATCATTAACTTGTTTTGGAGTATAACCATTGTTTTTCATGTCAATACCAAGCTTATAGAGCCCACTATCAAACATTTCGTCAACTTTACAATTTTCGATAAATTCATAAGAAAATCCTTCATCAATAGCGGAGAGTAATTTTTTAAACACCTGTTCATTAAGCGTACGAATACTTATTTCATCTTCTTTTTCTTCACAAGCCTGTATTGCATTGAGGATGTTATTCCCTCGTAAGCCTTTGTTGTAAAGGATATTGTACTTACTTAATAATTCAGAATTATTTGCCGCTGTGGCTATTACCACTGCTGTTTCTTCATCAACACCATCATTAATAAGTTCTAATGCTTTATTATACTTTGCTTGTTTGATATTTTCCGGTTCATAATTACTTATTAAGTTGATAATCATATATGCGGTATTATAATTAGCACCTTTATCTAATAATTCTTTTAAATGATTAAATGTATATTGACTAAATTTTATCGTTTTTAGTTTATTGTCGTGTAATCTGCATAGGTTAAGGAGATTAATATCTGCTTGTCTTTTATCTAATTTATCTGTTTGATAATTTGTTTCGGATAATTTTTTATATGCATTTATTGCAGCAGGATTTGGTATAGAAATATCAGACTGTAGGTTATATTCATCACATATTGCCTTGAGAACTTCTGTATCATTATTGTTGAGTTGCGTATATTTTTTATATGTTTCTTTGTCGAAATGCTGTCCTGTTTTGTCTTTAACAATAAAATTATCCATATCCGGATAGTATACATCTTTGATTGGTTGATTCTTTAATAGTGCATAAGTTTCGGTATTGAAATATTCATTTCCGTTTTCAATATCTTTGCAGCAGTTAATTTTTCGTCTGATTTTTCTTTCTTCATATTGGGGAAATCTGTTTTTTTGCTCTATTATTGCATTTAAGATATCATCGCAGAATTCTTCTTTTTCTTGTTTTGTTCCAATATTTTTTCTTATTTTTGATAATTCTATCAGTGCCTGTATATCGTCATGGAAATTAGCGTTTTTTAACTGAATTGCTTTATCAATAAGTTCAGGGCTGAATTCTGTATTTCCATTAATTTTTTTTATTCTGCAAGATGCTAGTATTTCAAATATTATCTGTTCATTATTTTCTTGAGTGCCTAAAAAGCTTCGATATATTTCGCTGAAATTAAATGTTTTTTCTTTTTTTAATTGTGTGTAGGCTGCAGGTACTCGTTTATCCCAGTAATGTGAACCATTAGCTTGAGGAATTGCTGCAGCATTTATTAAGCTTGCAATACTATATGTATCAACATTCAAATTTGTATGTCCAATAAGGTTTTTATCATTTAAAATTTTATTATAATATTTCAGATATAAATCTAGTGTACATCCGCTTCTCATAATCGCCTTTATTTCGTTGGGATGCAGCGGGAATTTGTATGAATCCTGACTGTGATTTTTATAAAGATATTTTTCTGACTCATATACATTTTTTTTATCAAATGTATACTCTCCGTCAGAATAGTTAAAAGCTGTACTTATTAGTGCTTTGTATGTTTCTGGCATGATATTTTCTTTGTTTTGGAAATAGAGATATGCATCGGCTGCATCTTTGTTAAACTTATCACCTTTTGATACAAGTTTAATAGCATCTTCCTGACCTTCATTTACTTTTGATGCAAAATCCAGTGTGTTTTTATCAAGTTTACTTGCACATAGTATCGTTGGAATATTATTAGTATCTACTTTCTTGGATAAAACGAGATTATCAATATATGGAAGTATATCTTTGTGTACAACTATGTCACCGTTTTCGTCTACTTTGGTTAATGCCTGGATAATTTTTTTTGTGTTCAATTTTTTAGCAATACCATTATTAGTATTAATTTGCTGTTGTAAATTAAGCAGATGTTTTAAACATATAAATTTATCATTGTCGAATGTTATACTTGTTTTTGTTTTTGATATACACGGTTCTAAATATTCATAAGCATCGGCAGGTGTTGTAATACCTAAAGGTTTAAGCTCCTCCTCTATTTGTTTATATCTTTCTTTTGTAAGCGTTAGTTGAGTATTTTGTTTCTTCTGTGTTTTTATTTCTTTTGGGGTGACAGTCTTTGGAGAAACTTTTTTCGTCATAAAATAAGCGCCGGCACGGTTTTCATAGTAATTATTCATTGATTCTTGAATCTCAAAACCAAGTGATTTATACATTCTGATCAATTTCTGATTTGTTGAATCAACGTGCAGTGAAAGTGTATTTGCATTATTTTCTCTTGCTATATCTTGAATTTCATCCCAGGCATATCGTATTGCATTATATCCCTTTCTTGTATTTCTGCATTCAGCTTTTAATCCTATTGAATCAATATATAATTCCTTATCATTGGTCGGTTTAATCTGGTAATAACCCAATAAATTATTTGTATTTTTATCTTTTATTGCGTATGTTGTAAGATTATCTTCTGTAAGCCCATTTTTAAACTCTTCAAAAGAATCATATCTTGGGTCAAGTTCTTCGAATGCTTCTTTATCCAGGTTGTATATTTCTTGTAGGGTATCATTATCTTCAAGCGATACTTTTTCTGAGGAAATATTATTTGTTATATTTA